>CAZNSS010000219.1:0-6668 GCA_964575465.1 uncultured Holophagales bacterium
GTTCACCGGCGGCGGCACGGACGGCTTCGCGGTGCGCGAGCGCCTCCCGGCGGGCCTCGGTGAGCCTTCGCTCGAGGTCGGCGGCGACTTCCCGTTGCCGCTCGAGCGCCGACTCGGCCGCGGCGCGGGCCGTGTCGATCCGGCGCTCGCGCTCGGCCAGGACGGCCCCGAGCGGATACAGGAGGAACTTCCTCAGGACCACGTAGGTGGACCAGAAGATGATGAGGACGAGGAGCAGGGACATGTCGGGCAGTTGCATCGCTCGTTCCGCTCTCGAGGGCGCGCTGCGTAGTCCGCCCCCGGGCGTACCGCGAGCCAGAAGTCCGCACGGGGGCCGCATTTATGCCACAGGCGCCTCGGACCCGTCAACGCGAGGACGGCGCAGCGGCGTTACCATTCGCGGTTTCGGAGGGCGGATGTGGCGGCAGACAAACAGATCGAACGATTGAAAATGGCGTTCGGCGCAGCCGATCGGGCCTGGGCCGGTTCCGCCGGGCTGACCGCCGAGGGGGAACTCGCCTGCCGGGCCGGCTGCTTCGGCTGCTGCGTCGGGCTTTTCGAGATCTCCCTCCCGGAGGCCGCGCTCGTTCGGGCCGGAGTGGATCGACTCTCTCCCGTGGACCGGGAGGAGGTCGTCCGGCGCTCCCGCCGAATCGCCGAGGAGACCGCTTCCGCCTACCCGGGAGATGCCGTCGCCGGCCTCCTCGACCCGGACCGGAGCGAGGAAGCCGACGACGCCTATTTCGAGGTCGTCGCCGACCGGGCCTGCCCGATGCTCGAGCTGCCGTCCGGGCGCTGCCGGATCTACGAGGAGCGTCCCGTCACCTGCCGGACCTACGGCTTCGCCTGGGCGAAGGACGGTGCCGTAATCCACCCCCCCTGCGGGCTCAACCTTCCCGGAGCCTCCGCCGAGAGGCAGCTCGAGACCGCGATTGACCTCGACGGCCTCGACGCGGCGGAGGACGTCGATCGCGTGCTCTCCGCGCGGCTGGGCATCGAGCCCGGCCGGGAGACGACGATCGCTCACGCCGTCGTCGGCCGGGCGTTCGGTCCCCCGCTCGGCTGATCAGCTCCCTTTCGGGGGTGGGGGCGTGGTGATGGCCGGGATCGCCGGGTCCGATACCGGCCCCGGGGCCCGGCCGACCTGGGGTCCGGTCTGGACCGGCCCCTGGATGACCGCGCCGTCCTCGACGAGGAGCGAGGGGGTGTGGATCTCCGCCTGGATGCGAGCCCCGGCGTGGACCTCGACCCGCTCGAGGGCGTAGATCACCCCGCGGACGTTCCCCGACACGGAGAGTCGCCCGACGCGGATCTCGGCGTCGATCGCCGCGCCGTCCCCGATGATGAGCTCGTTCTTCGTGACGACCTTTCCCTTGAGGACGCCGTCGATCCGGAACGTGTCCTCGAAAGAGAGAGTCCCCTCGAAACGGGCCCCGCGGTCGAGGAACCCGTTCAGGACCCCGCTCCCCTTCTTCCCGCCGATCACCCGCCACCTCCGACGAGCCGCTCGAAGAGGCCGATGAGCTGATCCTCGGAATAGAAGGCGAGGCGGACTTCCCCCCCCTTCTTCCGGCGGCGGATCTCGACCTTCGTCCCGAGGGCGCGCTGGAGCCGCTGCTCGGCGTCGCGGGTGTCGGGGTCGTTGTCGGGGGCGGCCGCCTTCTTCTTCGGGCCACCCGCGAGGAAGTCCTGGACCCTGGCCTCCGCGGCCCTCACGGAGAGGCCGCGGCGGATGAGCTCGCGGGCGAGCGTCTCCTGGTCGGCGGCAGAGGGAAGCGCGAGGAGCGTCCGGGCGTGGCCTGCCGAAAGGAGGCCGTCCTCCACCTGCGCGCGGACCTCCGCCGGGAGCTTCAGGAGCCGCATCGCGTTCGAGACGGTCGTCCGGTCCTTCCCGACCCGTTCGGCGATCTCGTCCTGGGTCATGCCGAACTTGTCCTTCAGGTGCCAGTACGATTCCGCCTCTTCCATCGCGGTCAGGTCGCGCCGCTGGACGTTCTCGATGAGCGCGACGAGGAGGTGGTCGCGGTCCTCGAGCCCCTCCTTGACCAGGACCGGCACGCGGGTGAGGCCGGCGAGCCGGGCCGCACGGACCCGCCGCTCCCCCGCCAGGATCCGGAAGCGGTCCGCGTCCCGGGTGACGAGGACGGGCTGGAGGATCCCGGTCTCCTTGATCGAACGGGCGAGCTCCTCCAGCCCGTCGTCGTCGAAGCGCCGGCGGGGCTGCTGCCGGTTCGCCTCCAGATGGTCGAGGTCGACCATCTGGACCGACACGCCGGGCCGGTTCTCGGGAGTGACGGGACGGACGGACGGGATGAGGGCCGACAGCCCCTTCCCGAGGGCGGGCTTCTTCGTCACGGCTGGCCTCCGTCGATACCGGCGAGATCGCGCCGGAGGAGCTCGCGCGCGATGGCGAGGTACGCCTCGGCGCCGCGGGACCTCACGTCGTAGAGAAAGATCGGCTTCCCGAACGAGGGGGCCTCCCCGAGACGTACGTTCCTCGGGACCGCCGGCTCGATGAAGCTCTCGCCGAAGTAGCGGCGGATCTCCTCGAGGACCTGCCTGGAGAGGTTCAGCCGGTCGTCCCACATGGTGGCGACGACGCCGGCGATGGCGAGCCGGGGATTCAACCCTTCCCGGACCCTCTCGATGGTCGACACGAGCTCGGAAACCCCCTCCAGGGCGTAGTACTCGCACTGGATCGGGACGATGACCCCATCGACCGCGGTCAGGGCGTTCACCGTCAGGAGACCGAGAGAGGGGGGGCAGTCGACGAAGACGTAGTCGAACCCCTCCTCGAGCGCGTCGAGCTTCCGGGCGAGGAGGTACTCCCGCTCGTCGACGTTCACGAGCTCGATCTCCGCCCCGACGAGCTCCCGCGATGCCGGGACGAGCGTGAGCCGGGCAAGCTCGGTCGGCCGGGCGACCTCGCCCCAGGTGGCGTTCCCGACGATCCAGTCGTAGACCGTCTTCTCGAGGGTCCCCTTGTCGACCCCGAGGCCCCCGGTCGTGTTTCCCTGGGGGTCGAAGTCGACGAGGAGCACCTTCTTCTCGAGAACGGCGAGGGCGGCGGCGAGGTTGATCGCGGTCGTCGTCTTCCCGACGCCCCCCTTCTGGTTTGCGACTGCCAGACGTTTCACGTGAAACACTCCACCCGTGCGATCCCTCGGCGGTCCGCCCCGGGGCTCTTTCGGAACTCGACCCTCGCCCCCGGCAGGGAGCGCCGAAGCTCCCCGAGGAGCGGCTCCGTCGTCCAGAGGAGGGCGACGGCCCCCGGCGCGAGCACCGGGCGCGCCTGCCGCACGATCTCCCCGGCGCCGGCGACGGCGCGGCTCGTCAGGAGGTCGCAGGGAGGGAATTTCCTCATCAGCTCGAGCGCGGGATCGGGGAATCTAGCGTTCACCACCCTGGCCGTCAATCCGAGCTCTCGAACGACGCCCTCCAGGAAACGCGCCTTCTTTCCGGTCGACTCGACGAGGACCCCCTCGAGGTCCCGCCGGGAGAGGAGGAGCGGAATCGCGGGGACGCCCCCGCCTGACCCGACGTCGAGGAGCCTCAGCGGCCGCCCGGAAGAGTCGGGAAGGAGGGGGAGCGCTTCGAGTGCGTCGAGGAGGTGCCGGGAGACGAGGGTCTCGGGAACGGCCTCCTTCCTCGAGACGAGGTTCATCTCCTCGTTCGCCCGGAGAAGGAGCTCGAGGTACGTCGCGAGCCCGTCTGACGACGGGAGTATCGACTCGGCCCCGCTGCCGCGAAGCGCCTCTCGAACCAGGGCGGCGATTGCCGTCAAGCCCTGCCCCGCTCTTCGGCGACCAGCCGGGCGAGGAGGAGCGTCACGGCAGCCGCCGTCACCCCGGGGATCCGGGCCGCCTGCCCCAGGGTCCGGGGCCGGTGCCGTTCCAGCTTCTCCACCGCCTCCGCCGCGAGGCCCGGAACCCCCGCATAGCGGAACCGCGCGGGGACGGGCCGGTCCCCGGAACGCCGCACCCTCGCGATCACGTCGCGCTCCCTCTTCAGGAACCCCTCGTACCGCACCTCGTTCACGAGCCGTTCCCACCCCTCGTCGTTCAGGCCCGAAAGCTCCCCGCCGACCCGCGCCTCCAGCCAGGTCCGGAGACCGTCCGGCGCGTCGGGGCGGCGCAGGAGACCGGCGGCGGTCGTCTCCTCCGAGAGGGCCACGCGGAGGACGTCCAGCTCCCCGAGCGTCCGGCGGTCCGGGACGACCCTCTCCGCTTCGAGCGCCTCGCGCGCCCCCCGCTGCCGCTCCTCCTTCTCCAGGATCGGCCCGCCCTCCTCCTCGGAGAGGAGGCCGATCTCGACGGCCTTCGGCGTGAGCCGCGCGTACGCCGTGTCGGCACCGAGAAGGAGACGATGCTCCGCACGGGACGTCAGGAGGCGGTAGGGCTCTTCGGCGCCGAGCGTCACGAGGTCGTCGATCATCACCCCGATGTAGGCCTCGTGGCGCGCGAGCGTGAAAGGAGCGTCGCCCCGGCCCCGGGCGACGAGCGCGGCATTCACCCCGGCGACGAGCCCCTGCCCGGCCGCCTCCTCGTATCCTGACGTCCCGTTCACCTGCCCCGCCAGATAGAGCCCGGGAAGCAAGCGTGTCTCGAGCGTGTCGTCCAGCTGCTCGGGAAAGACGACGTCGTACTCGACGGCGTAGGCCGGCCGGAGGATCTCGGCGCGCTCCAGTCCAGGAAGGCTCCGGACGATCTCCTCCTGGATACCGGCCGGGAGGGACATCGAGAGGCCGCTCAGGTAGGTCCATTCGGTGTCGAGCCCTTCCGGCTCGACGAAGACCTGGTGCCGACTCCGCTCCGGAAAGCGGACGACCTTGTCCTCGATGGAAGGGCAATAGCGGGGGCCGCGGCCCACGATCGCCCCGGAGTAGAGGGGGGAGCGGTCGAGGTTCCGCCGTATGAGGTCGTGCGTCCTCTCGGTCGTGTGCGTCAGCCCGCACTCCACCTGCCGGAGCGAAGGGAAGGCTCCGGCCCGGCTACGGAACGAGAAGGGTCGGGGCCTGAGGTCCCCGGCTGCGCGCGCCATTTTTGATCGGTCGATGGTTTTTTCGTCCACGCGCGGGGGGGTCCCGGTCTTCATCCTTCCCGTCCGGAGACCGGCCGCCCGCAGGGCGTCGGAGAGGTCGGTGCTCGGCGGCTCTCCCCATCGTCCCGCCGCTTCCTGCCGGGGCCCCACGTGGATGAGCCCGCGGAGAAACGTTCCGCTCGTGACGACCGCGGCACCGCACAGGATCTGCGACCCGTCTTCGAGCCGCAGCCCGGCCAGCCGGCCCCCGGCCTGGAGGAACCCGGCCGCTGCCCCCGCCCTCAGCTCGAGGTTCGGTGCCGCCGCGAGCCGCCTCGCCATCTCGGCCGAGTACGCCGCCTTGTCCGACTGGCAGCGCAGCCCCTGGACCGCCGGCCCGCGCGAGGAGTTCAGGACCTTGAACTGGATTCCGGTCCGGTCGGCCACCCACCCCATGAGCCCGCCGAGCGCGTCCACCTCGCGGACCACCTGCCCTTTCGCGAGGCCTCCGATCGCCGGGTTGCAGCTCATCCGGGCGACCGCACCCGGGTCCCGCGTCAGGAGGAGCGTCCGGCCCCCGAGACGCGCCGCGGCCCACGCCGCCTCCGCCCCGGCGTGCCCTCCGCCGACGACGACGACGTCGTAGCGCTCCTTCATTTGCCCACGCAGAACGTGGAGAAGATCCGGTCGAGGAGCTCTTCCGTCGCCGTCTCCCCCGTGATCTCTCCGAGCGCGTTCAGCGCCTCCCGTACCGCCGCCGCCGCGTGCTCCGCGCGGGCGGCGGCCCCGATCCCGTCGAGGGCCGCCGCGGCACGCCGGAGGGCGTCTTTCTGCCGGGGCATCCCGCCGAAGGCGCCCGTCTCCACGCCGGAGAAAAGCCGGGCGCCGATCTCGCGCCGGAGCGCCTCGAGCCCCTCCCCCCTCTTCGCGCAGACGCGCAGCGAGCCGTCGTCCTCTTCCGCATCCAGGTCCGCCTTCGTGCCGACGACGAGGACCGGTACGCCGGAAGGAAGCTCCACGCCGTCGTGCCGACGCGCCGCGGGCTCCCGCGCGAGGAGAAGGAGGTCCGCCCCGGCGGCGGCCCGGCGCGCCGCATCCACCCCGAGGCGTTCCACGGTCTCCTCGGTCTCCCGAAGCCCGGCGGTGTCGACGACCCGCACCCGTTCTCCGCATATCTCCACGACTTCGGCCACCGCGTCGCGCGTGGTCCCCGGGACCGCCGTCACGAGGGCCCGGTCCTCGCCGACGAGCGCGTTGAAGAGCGTCGACTTCCCCGCGTTCGGCGCCCCGACGATGACGACCACCGGAAGGGCCTCGGCGGTGCGCCCCGCGCCCACCTCCGCGCCGAGCGCGAGGAGCTCCGTCCGCGCCAGGCCGATTCGCCCGAGAGCCTCGGCCTCGCCCGCCGGCTCGACGTCCTCGGCGAAGTCGAGCCGGGCCTCGAGCTCCACGAGGGCGCCGAGGAGCCCTTCTCGCACCTCCGCCACCCTCCGGGAAAGAGACCCCCGGACGAGGCCGAGGGCGCGTCGCGCCTCTCCCCGGCTCGCCGCCGCCGTCAGCCGGGCGATCCCCTCGGCCCGCGCCAGGTCCAGCTTCCCGTTCGCGAGCGCCCGCCGTAATCAGTTCCAGCAGCCTGCCTGCGATCCCAC
>CAZNSS010000220.1:0-6659 GCA_964575465.1 uncultured Holophagales bacterium
CTCGAAGAGCTCATCCGCTCCACGGGTTTCTTCAACGCGAAGGCGAAGTCGATCCGCGGCGCGTGCCGCGCGATCGTCGAGAAGCACGGCGGCCGGGTGCCGGGGACGATGGAGGAGCTCAACGCCCTCCCCGGCGTCGGGCGCAAGACGGCGAACGTCGTTCTCGGGAACGCGTTCGGCGCACCGGACGGCGTCGTCGTCGACACGCACGTCGGGCGCCTCGCGCGCCGGCTCGGCTGGTCGCGCCACGCGGACCCGGAGAAGGTCGAGAGGGACCTCAACGCCCTCCTCCCGCGCGAGACCTGGGTCTTCGCGGGCCACGCGCTGATCCTCCACGGGCGGCGCGTCTGCCCGTCGCGATCCCCGCGCTGCGGCTCGTGCCTGCTCGCCGCGATCTGCCCGAAGGTGGGCGTCGCCGCCGCCGGCCCCGCGCCGTCGCGCACGGCACGGGCCGCGGGACGGACGGGCGCGGCGGCGCCCGCGGCGAGGAAGAGCGCGAAACGTGCCCCGGCTCGAGGCGCCCGGGCGACGGGAAGGAGGGGACGTTGAACCTCCCCGGCAGCGGTTCGATCGAGGTCATCTGCGGGTCGATGTTCTCGGGGAAGTCGGAGGAGCTGATCCGGCGCGTCACGCGCGCGAAGATCGCCCGCCGGCGGGTCCAGGTCTTCAAGCCCCTCCTGGACGCCCGCTACTCCGAGGTCGAGGTCGTCTCCCACACCGGGATGAGGCTGACGGCCCTCGCCGTCGCGACGTCGGCCGAGGTCCTCGCGAGGACCGACGACCGGACCGAGGTCGTCGGCATCGACGAGGCCCAGTTCTTCGACGCCGGCATCGTGGAGGTCGCGACCCGACTCGCCGACCTCGGCAAGAGGGTCGTCGTGGCCGGCCTCGACCAGGACTACCTCGGGCGCCCGTTCGAACCGATGCCCACCCTGATGGCCCTCGCCGAGGAGGTCGTCAAGACCCGGGCGATCTGCGTCCTCTGCGGCGCCCCCGCGAGCCGGACGCAGAGGCTCGTCGCGTCGAAGGAGCGCGTCGTCGTCGGGGCCGCCGGGATGTACGAGGCACGCTGCCGGCGATGCTTCGACCCGAACGTGACCGAGGTCGACGGGAACCTCCCGTTCCCGGAAGAAGGCTCCTGAGCACCGCAGAAGACGTTCCATCGGCGAGGCTTATCGCCTTTCCCAGAAGAGCTGTGCAAATGCCTGTGGATTCGCCTGTCGAAAACCCGGCGAACCCGCATGACAAGCGGGCCCCGCACGAATTGCACCCCCGGCGGTGCACGGAAGCCAACTCGTTGACAGGAAGTCACTTGACACATTTCGGGAGTTGTGACGACGGCGTAAAGCCTTATTCCGAGCGGTCCGAAACGAATTACACAGGCGGGGGACCTTTCTGGCAGCGGTTTTGCCCGGAATGAAGGGCCCCGTGAGTCCGGATTGAGCCGGTTCGCACGGCGCCCGGACGCCCTCCCGGGACGCCCGGGCGCGGCGTCCACCGTCAGAGCCCGACCGTGTCCTTGTGGTCGCCGAAGACGGTCTTGAGCGACTCGACGACCTCCCCGAGCGTGACGTTCCCGTCGACGGCCTCGACGATCGGCGGCATCAGGTTCCGCCCGTCCCTCGCCGCCTCCACGAGGGCGGCGCGGAGGCGCTCGACGTTCCCGGCGTCGCGACGAGAGCGGAACGCCGCGAGGCGCTCGACCTGCTCCGTCTCGACCTTCGGGTCGATCGACATCGTCGGGATCGACGCCTCCTCCTCGATCGTGAACTCGTTCATCCCGACGACGACCTGCTCCTTCGACTCGATCGCCTTCTGAGCCTGGTAGGCCGCTTCCTGGATCTCGCGCTGGAAGTACCCCGCCTCGATGGCGGCCAGGGCGCCCCCCATCTCGTCGATCTTCTCGATGAGCGCCGAGGCCCGTCCGGCGATCTCCGCCGTCAGGGCCTCGATCGCCCACGACCCGCCGAGAGGATCGGCCACGCGGGCGACACCCGTCTCGTACGCGATGACCTGCTGCGTGCGGAGCGCGAGGCGCGCCGCCTCGGTCGTCGGCAGCGCGAGAGCCTCGTCGCGCGAGTTCGTGTGGAGCGATTGCGTGCCGCCGAGGACCGCCGCGAGCGCCTGGATCGCGACGCGGACGACGTTCACGTCGGGCTGCTGCGCCGTGAGAGTCGAGCCGGCGGTCTGCGCGTGGAAGCGGAGCGCCTGCGCGCGCGGGTCGTCGATGCCGAAGCGGTCCCTGAGGAGGCGGGCCCAGAGCGTCCGCGCCGCGCGGAACTTCGCGATCTCCTCGAGAAAGTCGTTGTGGACGTTGAAGAAGAACGTCAGGCGCGGCGCGATCTCCTTCGCGTCGAGGCCCGCCTTCACGGCGGCCGAGAGGTACTCGACGCCGTCGGCCAGCGTGAACGCGACCTCCTGGACGGCCGTCGAGCCCGCCTCGCGGATGTGGTAGCCGGAGATGGAGATCGTGTTCCACCGCGGGACGTTCCCGGCACAGAAGCCGAAGATGTCCGTGATGAGGCGCATCGACGGCTTCGGCGGGAAGGCGTAGGTGCCGCGCGCCGCGTATTCCTTCAGGATGTCGTTCTGGATCGTCCCCGAGAGTCCCTTCCAGGGGGTCGCGCGGCGCCGCGCGACGGCGAGGAGGAACCCGAGGAGGATCGACGCCGTGGCGTTGATCGTCATCGAGATCGACACCTCGTCGAGCGGGATGCCGTCGAGGAGGGTCTCCATGTCCTCGATCGAGTCGATGGCGACGCCGACGCGGCCCACCTCGCCGCGCGAGAGGGCGTGATCGGAATCGAAGCCGATCTGGGTCGGGAGGTCGAAAGCGACGGAGAGGCCCGTCTGCCCCTGGGCGAGGAGGTAGCGGTATCGCGCGTTCGACTCGGCGGCCGTCGAGAATCCCGCGTACTGCCGCATCGTCCAGAGCTTCTTCCGGTAGCCCGCCGCGCCGGCACCCCTCGTGAACGGGAAGACGCCGGGGCTGCCCGGGTCCCATCCCGCCGGGACGTCTCCCGGGGCGTACGAGGGGCGGACGGGGATTCCGGAGGTCGTGATGGCGCCGTTCTTGGTGCTGGACATGCCTCCGATGCTAAATTGAAACGCCGTGAACGGACACACCGCGAGACTTCGTCTCGACGTGGTCGGCGCCGCGCTCGCCGCCCTCCTCGTCGCCGCCCCGCCCGCCGCGCTCGCGGCGCCCCCCGAAGAGGCTCCCGTCCTCGCGACGTTCGGCGAGGCGAAGAAGTCGTACGCCGCGAAGAACTGGGACGCGGCCGAGGCCTCCCTTCGACGCATGGCCGAGCTCCTCTCGGCCCCGGGAATGGACGCGGCGCGGACGCGGGCGCTCCCGGCCTACTACTTCTACTCCGCCGCCGTCGCCTTCCAGAAGAAGGACGAGGATCGCTGCCGAGAGCAGCTCCTCCGGTATTTCTCGGCGAGCCCCGCGGCCTCGATCGACCCGGCCGCCTACCCGAAGCGCTTCGTCCAGATCTTCGAGGCGACACGCGCGAAGGCCGCCGAGTCGGCGCCCCCCGAGCCCGCGGGCGAGATCGCGGGCGGCGTCCTCCCGAGCTTTGCGACGCGCGGCGTCGACGAGACCGCCATTCCCGCGAACACGGGGGACGCCGCGTGGGCCCAGGGACCCGTCTCGGCCCTCCTCCTGGACTCGGAGAGGAAGGCCTGGGCGGCGCTCCCCGACGACGACGCGCGGCGCTCGTTCGTCGCCCGCTTCTGGGAGAGTCTCGACCCCTCCCCGGAGACGGCCGACAACGAGTTCCAGATCGAGTTCTACCGCCGAGTGCAGTACGCCGATGCGAACTTCTCCACGGAGACGACGCGCGGCTCCCTGACCGACCGCGGCCGCGTCCTGCTCGTCCTCGGTCCGCCCAGCTACGCGGCCCGGTCCCCGATCCGGAGCTCGCAGGACCAGATGACCGTGATGCGCTCGGTCGACACGCTCGTCATCACGACGCCCACCGGCCCGCAGACCATCCAGGTGGTGAATCCCAAGGGAGCCGTCCCCGGGGGCGTCGAGGGGGAGATGGAGGCCTGGTATTACCGCGGGGAACGCGTTCCCCGCGGCGTGTCGTTCCGCGAGCTCCGCTTCGAGTTCGTCACCCAGCGCGCCTACGGGAAGGGCGTGATGCAGAAGGAGCCCCGCGAGCTCCTCGCCCTCCGCCAGGCGACGGCCCTCCTGCGGAAGAGCACCGACTGACACCGGTCTTCGTGTCACACTCGAGAACGCGGTGCCGAAGACGCTCAGCGGGACCCTGGACACCTTCTCCCTCGGCGACCTCCTCCAATGGATCGAGATGAACCGCCTCTCCGGGCGGGTGACGGTCTCGCGGGGGGACGACCGGCGGACGATCGAGGTGAAATCCGGCGCGATCGTCTTCGTCTCGTCGATCCGCCCGGAGGAACGGCTCGGCACGTACCTGGCGTCGCGCGGAGTCCTCCCCGAGCCGGTCGTCTACGAGCTTCTCGCGACCAGCTTCCTGACGGGGCAGAGCCTGACGCGGCTCGTCTTCGAGCTCGACCTCCTCTCGAGGGAGAGGCTCGCGGCCGCGGTCGAGGAGCTCGCGCTCCGGATCCTCCTCGACCTCTTCCACTGGCGCGGGGCGACCTTCGTCTACGACCCCTCCGTTTCGACGGAGGACCTCCTGCAGATCCAGCTCTCGCTCCGGGGACAGCTCCTCGCTCTCGAGGGGGCGCGCTCGCTCGACGACACGGCGCGGATGAGCCCCGCCTCTCCCCCCGAGGGTCGGTCCTCGCCGTCCGAGGGGATCGACTTCTCGCCCCAGGCGGTCGCCCTGTCCTTCTTCTCCGTCGCGGAGGGGCTCGGCCTGGAGTCCCCTCCCGCCGCCGTCTGGCGAGACCGCTTCGTCGTCTTCGGGCGCTTCTCGGAGAAGGTCGCCGCGGCGCTGCGCCAGCCCTTCCGGCCGCTTCCCCTCTTCGCCGACACGGTGGAGCGCTGTCGGGCCGCCCTCGCCGCCGGCGCCGAGGGGGAGGAGATCGTCCGCCTCGCCGGGACCGACCCGTTCCTCACGCTCGACCTCCTCTTCCTCGGGAACGCCCTCCGGACGCCCGCGTCCGGCCTCCTGCACACCGTGTCCGACGCCGTCGCCGCCATCGGCCCCGGGGCGTTGCGGCGTTTCCTCGAGCTCCTCTCGTCCGACGAGATGCCGGCCTTCTCGACGCGCGAGCGGCTCGAAAGGGCCCTTCGGAGCGCCGCCGTGTCCACCGCCGTGGCCGCCTCCCACCTCGCGTCGACCACCGGAGAGGACCCCGGAGCCGCGTGGACGCTCGCCCTCGTGGAGCCCCTCGGCGGCTACGAGCTCCTCAAGCTCCTCCTGGCCGAGGACTTCGAGCCCGGTCCGTTCCGGGCGGCCGCGCTCGCGTGGTACCGCGCCGAGGCCGGCCGGCTCCTGGCACGGAAGGTGAATCTCCCCGAGCCGTTCGCCGACGTCCTCGGCTCGAGCGGACTCGTCTCGAGCCAGAGCCCGGCCGCCGAGCAGATGCTCTTTCTCGCGAAACAGGTGGTCGCCGTCGAGCAGGTGGGGCGGGAGTGGACGAGCGAGGACCCCGGGCTCGCCGACCGCTACGCCGCGCTCGCCGCCGACGGGAGCCTCGCGGAGAGGATCGCGGAGGACGCCTCGGCGCTCCGCGACATCCTCGGGCTCTGATCCGAGGTCCCGGCCGGGACCGTAGAAACCGACGGAGGTACTCGATGCTCTCCAGCCCTCGCGCTTTCGCCCTCGCCCTGTCGCTCCTCGTCGGGGTGCCCGGGTCTGCGGCCGAGCCGCCGGCCGCGCCCGCCCCCCTCGCCACCGGCGTCCGCGCCGCCGTCGAGGTGACCGCCATGGACCTCGACGTCGTCGCGACGCTGGACGGCAAGCCGCTGAACGACCTCACGAAGGAGGAGTTCGTCGTCCGGGTCGACGGCAAGCCGGTCCAGGTCGACTACTTCGCCCGGATCGAGGCGGGGACGGTCCACGGACCCGACCTCGCCACGGCCTCCCCGGACTTCGTCCTCGAGACGCTCCGGACGGACGCGGGCGAGACGTTCGTCCCGAGACAGTTCCTCGTCTATTTCGACGACGAGAGGCTCCTCCCTCAGGAGCGCCACCCCGTCATCGAGGGGCTCCGGGACTTCGTCACCCGCCTCTCGCCCTCCGACCGCGCCTCGATCGTCTCCTACAACGGCTCGACCAGGGTCCTCGTTCCGTTCACGAGCAGCAAGGAGGAGCTCCTCGACGGCCTCCTGCGGCTCGAGAAGGCCTCGCCGAAGGGGCTCTCCTGGGAGGCGCAGTATCGCCAGACGGTCCAGGAGCTCCGGACGTCCCGCGCCTCGACCCGTACCGGAATCATCCGGAGCTGGTCGGCGGAGGCCTCCACCCGGGAGCGCTCCGCCCTCAACGAGCTCTCGCGGAGCGTCTCGGCTCTCGCCGCACGGTCGGGCAAGAGAACGCTCCTCCTCGTCACGAACGGCTACGAGTGGTACCCGGGCCAGACGCTGACACAGGCCTACGGACCCTCGCTGCTCCAGCAGTTCGACTACGACATCGGCGACGACCTCCGGAAGGTCCTCGCGCAGGCCAACAGCTCCGGCATCACGATCCAGGTCTTCGACGCCAAGGGGCTCGTCGTCGGCG
>CAZNSS010000221.1:0-6612 GCA_964575465.1 uncultured Holophagales bacterium
GAGATCCCCCTCCCGGTAGGCCTTCACGCCCTTGGCGAGGTAGACCTTCGCGACGCCAGCCGGGTCGAACGCCGCGCCCCCCGACCCCTTGTCGAGGTCGAAGTCGTGCGCCTTCCGACGCGGCGCGTTCGTCAGGACGTTCACCGCCTCGGTCAGGATCTGGAAGCGGGCCTCGGCCTCGGACTTCTTCGCTGCGTCGGTGAACCGGTCCGGGTGCGCGTCGCGCGCGAGGACCCGGAACCGGTTCCGGATCACCTCGTCGGTGGCGTCGCGGCTCACGCCGAGGATCTCGTAGTAGTTCGTCACGGCGTTCCCGTCGACTCGCGCCTTTCGGGCCCCCTTTGCTCGGACTGTGGCGAAATTCTCACACGGCCGTCCGAGGAAACTCAAGCGCCGCGAGCGTCCCCGGGTCCGCCGGGGCTCTTCGCCTAGGTCTGGCGACGCTGGACAAGCCGTTTCGCCGTGACGCGGACCGCCTCCGGAACGTTCCGGTCCGACGCCAGGACCTTCTGATCCCTCTGCGAGAGACGGGGAATGAGCTGGAGCGTCACGTCGATCGGCGACCGGGGGTTCCTCACGATCGCCGACATCAGGGAGTACTTCTTCATCCACTCGCGGCGGTGCGCGATGGACCGGAGGACGTCCTCCGAGACGCTCTTCATGTTCGCGATCGCTTCCGCGTCCGCCTCGTTCGTCTTCGGCGACTTCAGGACGGCCGTGGAGACGAGCCGGTTCGTGTCGCGGACCAGGAAGAGGCGCTCCTCGCGGTTGCCCCGGAAGGCGACGCGGATCCGCTTGGCGACCGGGAGCGAGCCGAGCCGGAAGAGGACGTCCTTCGAGGCCTCCTCGTCTTCCGCGGCCGCCGCGACCGCGGCCGCCCTGGTCGCCGCTCCTTCCGGAGCTTCTTCCTCCGCGCCCGGCTCGTCGAACTCCTCCGCCTCCGGCAGCGGCTCCCCCTCCTCGCGTTCCTTCTTGAGGAAGAATTCCTCGAGGAACTCGTCGGCTCGACGGCGGATGTCGGTGGAAAGGTCGGGATTCTCGAAGAGGCTCTCGACGATCCCGGGGACCGCGAGCAGGCGCGCCTGGTTCGTGATGATGACGTCCTGCAGCTCCGGCGCGACGCGGCGGGCGAGCCAGATGAGCGTCGCGTCCGAGACGGCCCTGTGCTGGATGACGCCCTCGAGGACCCGCCGCTCGCGCGTTCGCCGGGCGACGGCGTCGAGCTGCTCGGCCCGCGCCTCCGGCGCCCGCACGGCGCCGATGAGGGCGTCGGCGTCGAACGTGCGGAACGTCTCCTCGCCGAGGGCCGTGAGCTCGGCGTCGCCCTGGACGAGGATCGAGCCGATGGCCCGGACGAGATCGGAGGGAGCGAGCGGAACGAAGCCGCGTGCGGCGAACTCGAGGATCCGGCGGGGCGCCTGCCCGCTCTCGATCGCGGCGAGGATATCCAGCTCGGGGGCGTCCGACGACATGTGAACGGGAGCTTACGCCAGAGCGGGGAGGTTCAGCCCCCCTGCGGCGCCGCGGAGGCCGGTTCGCCGATGACGAAGTTCTTCACGACCTGGCCGAGGTGCCCGACCGCGCCGATCGCCGCGCCGTCGACGTCCACCGTCACGCCGCCGGCGTTCCCGAGCGTCAGGACGAACGTCCGCCCCCCCTCGAACCGGCGCGTCGTTCCCTTCCTGTAGAGCTCCGCCGCAACGACCCGCCCGTCGACGCTGACCTCCGTCCAGCAGTCCTCGCTGAACGTGAGGGTGAGGATCCTGCCTCCCGTCGGAGCGGCGCCCTGCGGCCCCGGCTTCGCGGCCGCGGGCTCGACGAGCGGCATCTCCGACGAGACCGGAACCGAGGCGGCTGCGACGGACGGTGGAAGGCGGAGAGCTTCCGGAACGGGAGTCGCGACCTCGGCCGGGGCCTCGCTCCGTACGGCGTCGCCGGCGGGCGGTGTCGTTCTCCCCTTCAGGATCGCCGCGACGCCGGTCAGTACGGCGAGGACGAGCGCGACGCCGACCCCGAGCGCCGTGGTGTTCAGCGAGACGTTACGGCGCGGACGGGAGAGCCGGATGCGGTCCGACGAGGCGGCCGTCGACGTCGAAGCCTTCGACTTCTCGCGCTCGGACGACCACTCCTCGTGGACGTGGTTGAAGGCGACGGCCGTCCGCTCCGCGTCGAGCCCGAGGTGCCGCGCGAGCGCGAGGACGAAGCCGCGCGCGAAGACCCGCGCCGGGAGCTGCTCGAATCGGCCGGTCTCGAGGGCTTCGATCTGGCGCACGGAGACCTTCGTCACGTCGGCGAGCTGCTCCCGCGTGACCTCCCGGAGCTCGCGCTCCCTGCGCAGCTCCTCGCCGAATTCCTGGGGAGATTCCACCGGCAACCGATAACCCTCCGGGATACAAGACATTACAGTCGAGAAACCCGCCTGTCAATCCGCTTCCGGGCCCTCCCTCGAAAGGAGGGACCGGGCGCAGGCCGCAAGGAGCGGATCGGCGGAGGGGTCCCCGGCGAGCCGCTCCCACACCGGCCGCGCCGACGAGGTGAGGAGCGACAGGGCGATCGCCCTCGGGGTGTGCGGTGCCAGGAGGAGCGCCGTACGCACCGCCGTCCTCTCCATCCACCGCTCGTTCCTCGAGAGGAGGACGAGCTGGGCCTCGCTCGGGCGGCGGACGAGGAGCCAGGCCGTCAGGTCCTCCTCCACGAGACGCGGGTTGCCGAGGAGCGCCGCGAGGACGTCGACCTCGCCGCCGTCCAGGAGCGGTCCCGCGAGGGTGCGGTCGGCGAGCCGGGCGATCGCCGTCTTCTCCCCGAGCGAGAGCTTCGAGAGCTTCTCGAGGATCCGCCGGTTGGCCGCGTGCCGCACCGGCGCCGGCGTCCGTGTCTCCCGGCCGACGTCCACGAGGTCCCGCCACGTGAGGTCCTCGAGGAGGCGCAGCGCGTCGGCTCGCGGCGTCGCGGGGTGAAGCGCGATCGCCTTGCGCACCTCGCGGGCCGCGAGGGCCCCCGGCGACGCCAGGATCTCCTCGACGACCTTCTGCCCCGAGTAGGGGTGGCGCAGGCAGCGGAGCAGGTCCGACTCGGAGAGCCGGGCGACGTTCTCGCGGACGAAAGCGGCGAGCGCGGCGCGGTCGGCCCGCGTGATCGTCGCCGTGAGCGATCCGGGCTCCGGCGCCCCCCGGCGGTCCCCTTCCACGCCCCCTATTATCGGCTCGTCGCCGCGGCGAGCCGCCGGACGAGGGCCGCCGCCGGGGCCACCGGGTCCTCCCCCGCCTTCACGGCGGCCTCGATCGCGAGGACCACGGCGCTCCCGACGACGACCCCGTCGGCGAGCCGCGCCACCGCCGAGACCTGCTCCGGCGTCGAGATCCCGAACCCGACGGAGACGGGCAGCCGGCCGACTCCCTCGCGGACCCGCGCGAGGAGCTCCGGCAGCCCTTCCGGGACGTCGGAGCGGACCCCCGTGACTCCGGGACGGGAGACGACGTAGACGAAGCCGCGCGAGAGGCGGCCGACGTTCCGCACGCGCAGGGGCGGCGAGGTCGGCGCGAGGAGGAAGACCGGGTCGAGGCGCGCCGAGCGGAGTGTCGCCGCGAACGACGCCCCCTCCTCGGGCGGGAGATCGGTGACGAGGGCGCCGTCGACTCCCGCCGCGGCCGCCCGCGAGGCGAAGGCCGTCTCACCCATCGCGAGGACCGGGTTCGCGTAGCCGAAGAGGACGACGGGGGCGTCGAATCCGGCCACGCGCACGCCGCCGACGAGGTCGAGGACGGAGGAGAGCCGCGCTCCCGCCGCGAGCGCCCTCTCGCTCGCCCGCTGGATCGCCGGGCCGTCGGCGATCGGGTCGGAGAACGGGACGCCGAGCTCGATCACGTCGGCCCCCGCGTCCGCGAGCGCCGGGAGGAGCCTTTCCGTCACCTCGAGCGACGGGTCTCCCGCCTCGACGAAGACGACGAGCGCCGCGCGCCCCTCGCGCGACGCGCGCGCGAAGGCGCGCGTGATCCGCCCGCTCACAGCCCCACCCCCTCGAGGCCTTCGAGGCGCGCCACGCTCGGGACGTCCTTGTCGCCCCGCCCGGAGAGACCGATGACGATCGTCGCGCCCGGCCTCTTCGGCGCCTCGCGCAGGACCCAGGCGACGGCGTGCGCCGACTCGAGGGCGGGGATGATCCCCTCCTTCTCCGAGAGCGCGTGGAAGGCGGCGAGGGCCTCGGCGTCCGTCACGCTCTCGTAGCGCGTCCGACCGAGCGCCGCGAGGTTCGCGTGCTCGGGGCCGACTGCCGGGTAGTCGAGTCCCGCCGAGACGGAGTGCGTCGGGAGGATCTGCCCGTCCTCGTCGGCGAGGAGGAGCGTCCGCGTGCCGTGGAGGACGCCGACGCGCCCCGGCCCGAAGCGGGCCGCGTGCTCGCCGGGGGCCGACGAACGCCCGCCGGCCTCGACCCCGACGAGCTCGACCTCCGGGTCGGGGAGGAAGGCGTGAAAGAGTCCGATCGCGTTCGAGCCCCCGCCGACGCAGGCGACGAGGAGGTCGGGGAGCTTCCCCCCGAGGACCTTGCGGGCCTGCGCGCGGGCCTCGCGGCCGATGACGGCGTGGAAGTCGCGCACCATCCTCGGGTAGGGGTGCGGGCCGAGGACCGAGCCGAGGACGTAGTGGGTGTCGGCGTACGTCGCCACCCAGTCGCGCATCGCCTCGTTGATCGCGTCCTTCAGCGTCTTCGAGCCGGAGTCGACGGGGACGACCTTCGCGCCGAGGAGCCGCATCCGGAAGACGTTCGGCGCCTGCCGCTCGACGTCCACGGAGCCCATGTAGACGACGCACGGCATGCCGAGGAGCGCCGCCGCCGTGGCCGTCGCCACGCCGTGCTGGCCGGCCCCCGTCTCGGCGATGACGCGCCTCTTTCCCATCCGCTTCGCGAGGAGGACCTGCCCGAGGGCGTTGTTGATCTTGTGCGCGCCGGTGTGGAGGAGGTCCTCGCGCTTGAGGAAGATCCGCGCGCCGAGCTCGGAGGAGAGGCGCTTCGCCTCGGTCAGCGGCGTCGGGCGGCCGGCGTAGGTCGTCAGGAGGTGCCGCAGCTCGCGGCGGAAGGAGGCGTCGGCCCGCGCCCGGGCGTACGCGCGGGTCAGCTCCTCGACCGGCGCCATCAGCGTCTCGGGGACGAACCGCCCCCCGAACTCGCCGAAGCGGCCCGCCGCGTCGGCCTCGGGAACCACGAACTTCTCAGCCACGGTCTCTCCCCTTCTCTTCGCGCACCGCGGCGAGGAACGCCGCGAGCTTCTCCCGATCCTTGACCCCGGGCGCGCTCTCCACCCCCGAAGCGACGTCGACTCCCGCGGGCGCGCACTCCGCGACGGCCCGCGCCACGTTCCGCGGAGAGAGCCCTCCCGCCACGAAGGCCCTCCGCGCCGCCGGGAAGCGCGAGAGGAGGCTCCAGTCCCACGTCTCGCCGGTGCCGCCCGCGAGGGAGACGTGCGCCGCGTCGAGGAGAAGGACGTCCGCCGGCCAGGTCGCGGCCTCCTCGAGCGCGTCCCTTCCGACCCTCACGGCCTGCCACAGCGGCACCGGCACGGAGAGGCCCGCGCGCGCCGCGAGGTCGTCGTGCCACTGGAGGGCGTCGGGGCGCACCGTCTCGACGATCGCCTCGGCCTCCGCGACGGTGTTCCCCGCGACGACGGCGACGACTCCCTTCGCGAAGCGGCTCGCCTCGCGGAGCGCGCGGCCGCGGGAGAGGTCGACCCGTCGCGGCGAGCGGGGAGAGAAGTTGAGCCCGATCCAGTCGGCCCCGAGCTCCTCCGCGGCGGCGAGGTCCTCCTCGCGCGTGACGCCGCAGACCTTCACCTCCGTCGTCCCCTCGCCCCGGAGCGCGCGGAGAGCGCGCGCCGGGTCGCCGGAGCGGAGGAGAGACTCGCCGACGAGGAAGGCGTCGAAGCCCGCGTCTCTCAGGCGCGCGACGTCCTCCGGCCCGTGAATGCCGCTCTCGGCGACGCGGACGACCGACGGGGGGAGCTGCCTTCCGAGCGTGGCGACGCGGCCGAGGTCGACCCGGAAGGTCGCGAGGTCGCGCGCGTTCAGGCCGACGACCTCCGCACCCGCGCCGAGCGCGCGGCGGATCTCCTCCTCGTCGTGCGCCTCGACCAGGACCGCGAGGCCGCGCTCGCGGGCAGCGCGGTGGAGGCCCGCGAGCCCGTCGTCCGGGAGCGCCGCGACGATGAGGAGGACGGCGTCCGCGCCGAGCGACAGGGCGAGGTCGAGCTGGACCTCGTCGACGACGAAGTCCTTCATCAGGACCGGGAGGCCCGAGACCCGCTTCACCTCGGGCAGCCAGGCGAGCTCTCCCCCGAAGAAGTCGGGCTCGGTGACGACGGAGATCGCGGCGGCCCCCGCGCGGCGGTAGGCCTTCGCGACGGCGCGGATCGCCGGGAGAAGCTCGTCCCCGCCGTCGGCGGCTCCAGAGGGCAGCGGGGTGCGCCCCCAGGAGAGGATCGTCCCCGCCGAGGGCGAGCGGTGCTTCACCTCGGCGATGACGCGGGGGCCCCTCTCGCGGAGCGACGCGAGGAAGCGTGCACCGTCGGACGGCAGGGCCGCCGTGTCGCGCCGCCGCGGCGCGAGCTCCCCGGCCGCGAG
>CAZNSS010000222.1:0-6610 GCA_964575465.1 uncultured Holophagales bacterium
GTCCCGCTGTTGAGGTAGATGAGGCTGTCGTTGTTCGCGACGAGCGTCATCCGGATCGCGAGCTCTCGCTCGTAGATCCCGATCACGCGGTTCGTGGCCGTGACGAGCTCCGCGTGGACCAGGGCCGTGGTGCCGCCGACCGCGACCGAGTACTCCCCCGTGGTGGCGAGCGCGAGGCGGTAGGTCTTGAGCGTCGCGCCGACCGAGAGGAGGGGCATCTCCATCGGCCCGGCTGAAGACCTCACGGACCGGAACGCGGGCCCTTCGCCTTCGTCGACCGGCACCGGCCCTTCGCACCGGAAGACGTTCTCCGGGTCGCGGAGCGCGTCGCGCCGGTGGTAGGAGCCGACGACGTCGCTGACGCCCGGCGCCCAGGGGTCGACGTACCAGGCCCCGAACGCCGAGAGGACCATCGCCGAGAAGCCGCGCGGGGAGACGTCGAACCGGGCGGAGGCGGTCGGGTCGTCGATTCCCTCGCCGCGGAAGGTCCGGGTCTCGGGGAACTTCGCCGCGAGCTCGGGGGCCATCACGGGCGACTCGATGACCCGGAAGCGGACGAGGCCGCCGTCGGGGTGGGGGAGCTCGAGGAGGGTCGACGGGGTCCCGACCTCGTTCGCCCTCTCGGAAGCCGCGCCGCGCACGGCGTCGGCGAAGAGTGCCGCGTCGAAGTAGAAGGGGCGGACGGCCTGCGCCCGGAGGGCGGTGGCGGTGAGCCGGGCGACCTCGGCGGGCGAGGAGACGGGCCGGAAAGGCCCGGCCGCGGCCGCGGGGAGGGCGAGGGCGAGAGAGACCAGCGGCAGGAGGCGACGAAGCACGCGCGGAGCCTAAGCCCCGGAAGCCCACGGGGGAAGCGCCCCGACGCGACCGCGGCCGGAGGCCGGCGAAGGGGGCAGGGGCCCCCCTCGCCGGCCACGGGGACTACCCCTACTTGACCGGGTACGCCGGCCGCGGCGGGAAGGTGAACGGCTTCTCGGCGATCTCCCTCTTCAGCACCTCGACCGCCTTCTCGAGCTGGAGGTCCTTCCCGGCAGAGGCGGAGGCCGGGTCGTTCTCGAGGAGGATGTCGGGGTCCGCGCCGTGGTTCTCGACGAGCCACTTCCCCTCTCGACCCCAGAACGCGTTGTTCGACTGGTTCACCGAGCCGCCGTCGACCGTCGCCTGGGCGTTCACGATCCCGACGAGGCCGCCCCACGACGGGACGCCGATGACCGTGCCGAGCTTCGCCGCCTTCCAGTGCTCGACGAACGCCTCGCCGTCCGAGCCGTTGTACTCGTTCGTCAGGAGGGCGAGATGGGCCTTCGTGGCACCCGGCGGGTAGGGGAACGCCTCCTTGTCCTTCAGGACGTTGAAGGCGGCCACCTTCCGCTCGAGCTTGTCGATGACGAAGTACTCGGTCCAGCCGCCGCCGTTGCCGCGGACGTCGACGACGATCCCCTTGCGGTCGTGGAAGGCGCGGTAGAAGCGGTTGAACTGCGCGATGTTTTCGGCCCCCATCGCCGTCAGGTGGAGGTAGCCCATCTCGCCGTTCGAGGCCTTCTCGACGTACGCGAGGTTCTTCGCCACCCAGCGGTCGTAGCGGAGGTCGTACTCGGAGCGGACCGGCTCGACCTCGACGACCCGGCTCCCGGTCCCGTCGGCCTTCGGGCCGACGGTGAGGCGCACCCTCTGCCCCTTCGCGACCTGCAGGAGGCGGAAGGGGTTCTCGGGGACCTTCAGGTCGGCGCCGTCGATGGCCAGGAGGAGCTCGCCCTCCTTCACGTTCACGTCGGGGCGGGCGAGCGGCGCCACGAGGTCGCCCGTGTAGCCCGAGGGGCGGAAGACCGACCGGAAGACGTAGCGGCCGTCCGCCCCGGCGGCGAGATCGGCGCCGAGGCGGCCCGTGAAGACGAGCGGCTCGGGGGCCTTCTTCGGGCCGGTGTCGCCGCCACCGACGTAGGTGTGCGAGACGCAGAGCTCGCCGACCATCTGCGAGAGAAGCCAGTTCAGCTCGTTCCTCGAGTTCAGCTCGGGGACCATGGCCCGGTAGGAGACGCCCATCGCCTTCCAGTCCCGGCCGTGCATCCCCGGGGCGTAGAAGAAGTCGCGGTACCAGCGCCAGGCGTCGTCGAAGACCTGGAGCCACTCGTCGCGAGGGTTCACGCGGACGACGAGGCGGTCGAGGGAGAGGGCCGTCCCGAGCGATTTCGACGAGAACAGCTTCTCGAGGGGCGTCGCGTGGTAGGCGGAGCCCTTCTTCACGACGACGTGCTCTCCGTTCGGGGAGAGCCGCCAGTCGGAGATCGACCCCTCGAGCGCGACCTCCTTCTGAGAGGCGACGTCGAAGACGCGCAGGCCGAGGAGGTCCTTCCCGAACGACGGCGCGAAGAGCTGCTCGATCTCGTCCTCGCCGTACTCCTCGGTGGCCCCCCACGTCACGCAGCCCTTTCCGGCCTTCAGGTGGAAGTAGGTCCCGGCCTTCACCGGGAGCGGGAAGAGGCGCGAGGAGAGGCCCTCGGCGTCGACGACGACCTTCGGGAGGACCGGTGTCGCGGTTTTCGCGGCGCCCTTCTCGTCCTTCGCCGCCGCCTTGACGCCGTCCGGCTTCGGCTCGACCGGCTTCGCCTCCTCCTTCGGCCCCTTCTCGAACGGCGGCCTCTGCCCGGCCTTCAGCTGGACGGCGACCGGCATCACCGGGTTCGGGATGACGGCGTCGTCCTCGAAGACGTCGATGCGGGGCGTGAAGCTCCGGTAGGAGAGGAAGTAGAGGAGCTCGCCCTTCGGGTCGAACGACGGGTTGACCGAGTGGTAGAAGCCGTCCGTCACCGGGACCGTCTTCCCGGTGGCGAGCTCGTGAAGGTAGATCCGCCCGTTCCGGTTCGGGCCGATCTGCGTGTAGGCGACCCACGCCCCGTCGGGCGACCAGGCGTAGTCGGAGATCTCCCAGGAGAACTCGTCGTTCGCGAGCTGCCGCGACTCGGCGATCTTCGTCCGCTTCTTCGTGGCGAGGTCGACGACGAAGAGCCGGAGGTCCTTGTCGCCGAAGAGGAGCTTCGTCCCGTCGGGCGACCACTCGGCGTGGTAGGCCGTCCGGTCGAGGTCCGTCGTCACGGCCTCCCAGGGCTTCTCGCCGGAGACGTCCGCCAGGTAGAGCTGATACTCGCCGCTCCTGTCGGAGAAGAAGGCGACCTTCCTGCCGTCGGGCGAGAAGCGCGGGAAACGCTCGCGGCTCTTCG
The DNA here is from genome assembly GCA_964575465.1 of uncultured Holophagales bacterium. Classification (GTDB taxonomy): domain Bacteria; phylum Acidobacteriota; class Thermoanaerobaculia; order UBA5066; family UBA5066; genus UBA5066. Next base: position 3,213 of record CAZNSS010000222.1, read on the forward strand.
GGGCTCGGGTCAGGTTCCGGGTCGCCCCGTTCTCCTCGGTCGAGACGAGGAAGACGTCGCCGCGGGCCTCGAACGCCGTCCACTTGCCGTCATTGCTGACGGCCATCGACTGGATCGTTTCCTTCGCGCTGACGGCCCGTTCGCCGAGCGCCCAGCGGTCGCTCGGGACGTCGACGTCGACCTTTTCGACCTTCGCCGTCGCGGCGTCCATCCGGTAGAGGACCCCGGCGCGCGTGAAGACGACCGTCTTCCCGTCGGTGGCGGGCATCTGGACGTCGAAGTCCTCGTACGACGTGACGGGCGTCGCGGCCTTCGTCGCCGGGTCGAGGCGCCAGAGGTTCGCGACCCCCTTCGAGGCGCGGTCCGTCACGAAGAGGAGGCCGCTGCCGGCCCACATCGGGTAGGAGTTCTTCCCGACGTAGTCGGTGAGCGGCGCGAAGCTCTTCGTTCCGAAGTCGTAGAGCCAGATGTCCTGGTACTGGCCCCCCTTGTAGCGCTTCCAGTAGTACTCCTCGTCGCCGCGCCGGTTGTACGCGAGCTTCGTCCCGTCGGGGGAGTACGAGGCGACGACCCCCCGTTCGGGCGGGAGCGGCTCGGGGAGCTCCCCTTCCGGGGAGACCGAGTAGAGCCTCGGGACGGGGCGGAACGTCGACTCGAAGCCGGAGCGGAAGACGACCCTCTTCCCGTCGGGGGTCCAGGTGACGGGCGAGGCGTTGCCGGTGAAGGTCAGCCGCTTCGGGACGCCGCCCGCCATCGGCATCAGGTAGACCTCGTTCGGTCCGTCGTACGACGCGCGGAAGGCGACCCACGCGCCGTCGGGGGAGACCTTCGGGGCCTCCTCGTTCCCGGGGTGCGTCGTCATCCGGACGGCGGCGCCGCCCGCGAGCGGGACGCGGAAGAGGTCCCCCTCCCAGGCGAAGACGACGGTCCCGCCGCGGACGTCCGGGGTCCTCACGAACCGCGGGGCGACGGCGGCGGCGGGGAAGGAGGCGAGGGTGAGGAGGAGAAGGAGCGAGCGGAATCGACGGACGTGCATCGTGTGGGCCTCGCCCCGACGATACGATCGATTCTCTCGAAGGTTCTCGGCTGAGACGGCGCTTCAGCTGGCTCCGGCGGCCTCACTGGCTGGCGGCCTCGAGAGCCCGGGTGGGAGAATGGGGGGATGGTCTTGCCCGGCGCCCCGGCGGCGCTCGTCCTCGCCCTCGTCGCCGGTCTCGGGCTCGCGGTCGGATCGCTGAAGGTCCGCGGCGTCGGCCTGTCGACGGCGGGCGTCCTTTTCGTCGGCCTCCTCATCGGGCATCTCGGCGTGTCGGTCGAGCCCACGGTCCTCGAGTTCGTGAGGGACTTCGGCCTCATCCTCTTCGTCACCTCGATCGGCCTGCAGGTCGGCCCGGGCTTCGTCTCGTCGCTCCGGCGGAGCGGCCTGATGCTGAACCTCCTCGCGGCGTCGATCGTCCTCTCGGGAGTCGCCCTCGCGGCCGTCGCGCACCTCGCGTTCGGCGTCGAGCTCCCCGCCGTCGTCGGCATCCTCTCGGGGGCGACGACGAACACCCCGAGCCTCGCCGCCGCCCAGCAGGCGCTCCGGGAGGTGGCTGCAGACCCGGCGGCCGCCGCCCGGGCCGCGACGCTCCCGCCGCTCGGCTACGCCGTCTCCTACCCGTTCGGCGTGGCGGGGGTCATCCTCGCGATGGTCTCGCTCCGGCTCGCGTTCCGCGTCTCGATCCCGCTCGAGGAGAAGCTCCTCCACCGGTCGCTCCGGAGCGAGGCGCCGCCGCTCCACCGCGCGAACCTCGAGGTGACGAACCCGAACCTCGACGGCCTCCTCCTCGAGAAGCTCCCGTTCACCGACCGGGCCGGACTGGTCGTCTCGCGCGTCCACCACGACGGCGCGCTCCTCGTCCCCGGCCCCGAGACCCGCCTCGCGCTCGGCGACGTCCTCCTCGCGGTCGGCCCGCGGAAGGACCTCGACGACCTCCGGCTCCTCGTCGGGAAGGAGAGCGATCTCGACCTGACGAGCCTCCCGACGCCGATCACGAGCAAGCGCCTCATCGTGACGCGCAAGGAGGTCGTCGGAAAGACCCTCGGCGAGCTCGACTTCGCCGCGCGGTTCGGCGTGCGGATCACGCGCGTCTCCCGGGCGGAGCTCGAGATGGGCGCCTTCCCGGGCTTCGAGCTCCGGACGGGCGACGCCCTCCTCGCGGTCGGTGCCGCGGAGGACATCCGGAAGGCGGCGGCCGAGGTGGGTGACTCGCCGCGCGACCTGAACTATCCCCACCTGGTTCCCGTCTTCCTCTCCATCGCGCTCGGCGTGGCGGTGGGGCTCTTCCCCATCCACCTCCACGGCATGCCCGCGCCGGTGAAGCTCGGGCTCGCCGGCGGGCCGCTCCTCGTCGCGATCGTCCTCTCCCGCCTCGGCCGGGTCGGCCCGCTCGTCTTCTGGCTCCCCATCAGCGCGAACTTCATGCTCCGGGAGATCGGCATCGCCCTCTTCCTCGCGGCGGTCGGGCTCCGCTCGGGCGCGGGCTTCGTCGAGACGCTCGTGAGGGGGCCGGGCCTCTCATGGATGGCGGTCGGGGCCGGGATCACGCTCGTCCCGATCCTGGTCGTCGGGGCGATCGCCCGCGGCGCTTTCCGCGTCAACTTCCTCACGCTGACGGGCGTGATGGCGGGGAGCATGACCGACCCGCCGGCCCTCGCCTTCGCGAACGGCCTCGCCGGCTCCGACGCGCCGACGCTCGGCTACGTCCAGGTCTACCCGCTCACGATGATCCTCCGCATCGTCTCGGCGGAGGTCCTCGTCCTCCTCCTCGCGCGCTGAGGCCGGGCGCGTGACGCGGCACGTGTCGGATCGGAACCGGGCCGGCATCTTCTTCGCCCTCGCCGGCGCCTCTCTCCTCCCGTGGGTCTCTCCGGCGACCGCGCTCGCGGCGGGGATCGGCTTCAGCCTCCTCCTCGGGAACCCCGCCCCCGCGAGGACGGCCCGCTGGAGCCGGGTGCTCCTCCAGGCGTCCGTCGTCGGCCTCGGCTTCGGCCTCAGCCTCGGGTCGATCGTGCGCGTCGGGGCACGCTCGGCGGTCTACACGGTCGTCGGGATCGCGCTCACGCTCGCCGCCGGCGCCCTCCTCGGCCGCCTCGCCGGAACGGCGGGCCCCCTCTCGACGCTCATCTCGTTCGGCACGGCGATCTGCGGTGGAAGCGCGATCGCGGCGATGGCGCCCGTCGTCAGGGCGAAGAGCGAGGAGATCGCCGTGTCGCTCGCGACCGTCTTCACGCTGAACGCGACGGCGCTTCTCCTCTTCCCGGCCGTCGGTCACATCCTCCGTCTCGACCAGGCCGCCTTCGGCCTCTGGGCCGGCCTCGCGATCCACGACACGTCGAGCGTCGTCGGCGCGGCCTCG
>CAZNSS010000223.1:0-6467 GCA_964575465.1 uncultured Holophagales bacterium
CGAGATCTACACGACCGCCTCTCCCTGCTGGAACTGCTTCAAGCTGATCGGGAACTCCGGCCTCGTCGGGATCTACTTCTCCGAGTTCTACCGCGAGCCGCGGATCCTCGACTACGCGGAGCGGATGGGGATCCGCCTCGTCGACCTCGGGGCCGGGAAGGGCTGACGGCCCGTCAGCTACCGGCCGCGACGCGCTCGACCCAGTCCTCGACGGCGTGCCGCGTCCCGGCGGCGCCCTGCCGGAACCGGCAGCCGAATCCGGCCGGGTCGTCGCCGTGCCGGACGACCAGCGCCTCGCCGGCGATCCGCTTTCCCTCCGGGCCCTCCGGGAGCGTGAAGGCGACCTCGAGGCGGGTCCCGATCGGGGGACGCTGCGCCGCCTCCACGTAGAAGCCGGTCCGCGCGACGTTCACGAGGCGGGCCTCGAACGTCCGCCCGTCGCGCCGGAGCGTGACGGGGGCGTCGGCCGGGACCCGGGTCTCGGCCCGCTCGACGATCGGGAGGAACTTCTTCACCTCGGCGAGGAACGTCGGCTCGTCGATCGGCTTCCTGAGGAAGTGGCTCGCGCCGGCCCGGCGGGCCTCGTCCTCCATCTGCATCGAGGTGAGGACGATGACGGGGATGCGCGACGTGACCGGGTCGGACCGGAGGATGCGGCAGGCCTGGATGCCGTTCATCTCCGGCATCTCGATGTCGAGGACGACGAGGTCGGGCATCTCGGTCCGGGCGACGCGGATCGCCTCGAGGCCCGTCGACGCGGTCAGGAGCAGGCACTCGGCGCGCGCGAGGAACGTCGCCTCCAGGTCGAGGAAGCTCCTCATGTCGTCGACGAGCAGGATCTTGTGCATCGAACCGGTACGCCCTCGCAGGGCAGAGTCTACCCTCCGGGTCACCAGGTGAGGCGCACTCCCGCGGCCAGCGTGATCCCCGGGAGGGGCACTCCCGGGACCTCCTCGTAGCGGACGTCGCCGAGGTTCGAGCCCTCGGCGTAGACCTCGAGGATGTCTCCCTCGAGGAGGTCGTACCCGAGGCGCGCGTCGAGGAGGAGGACCCCGTCTTCGAACGACGGGCGGTCGAAGTAGGAGAGGCGGGCGAGGGCGTCGACCCGGAAGGGGAGCCGCGCTTCGGCGAGGAGGTCGCACCGGACCCGGAGCGGGTCGAGGACGTATCGCCCCTCCGTGGCTCCTGCCCCGGCCTTCAGCTCCTCGAGGTCGGCGGAGTAGAAGGCGGCGCGGAGCGCGAGGCGCGTCAGCGGGCTCCTGGCGACGCGGGCCGGCTCGAGCGAGACCGTCCCCTCGAAGCCGAAGGTGTCCACCGTGCGGATGTTCGTCGCCCGCCAGGCCTCGGACGGCGACGACCTCACGAAGTCGATCATGTCGGTCCCGTGCCGCTGGAAGACGGCGGCGTCGATCGTCACGGGCCCGCGGCCCCAGGTCAGGCCGGCCTCGACGTTCGTCGCCTTCTCGGGCGTCAGGCCGGGATTCCCGATCGTCTGGGGATCGGCGTAGTAGAGCTCGGTGAACGTCGGCACGCGGAAGGCCGTCCCGAAGGAGGCGCGGGCGCGGACCTCCTTTCCGAGGGCGAGCCACGCCCCGGCCTGCGGCGAGACGCGCGACCCGAACTCGTCGTAGTGGTCGAGCCGGAGGCCGGCCCGGAAGCCGCCCGCCGAAGGGGAGGAGGTCGAGAAGGGACGGCCCAGCTCGACGAAGGCCGCCTGCCGGGCCCGGCCGTGGTCCCCGAGGTTCGTCGACTCGAGGGAGTCCTTTCCCGCCTCGCCGCCCACGGCGAGCGTCCCGCCGAGGAGGGCGTGGCGGGCCACGAGGCGGAAGGCCGTCCGGTCGGTGTCGGTGACGTTCCGGTAGAAGTCGGGGTCGGTGCGGACGAGGACGAAGTCGTCGTGGTGGGTCCTGACGGCTGCCGACGGCGCAAGCGACCAGCCTCCGCCGAGGGCGAGGTCGGCGAAGAGGCGCAGGCTCCGCGTCCGGGTCGACTCCTTCTGGTCCGGGAAGCGTGTGCCGTAGAACGCCCAGGCGCCGAAGTCGCGGTCGGCCGCGCCGCTCGTGAGGGTGACGGGGCCGGCGGCGGTGTCGACGCGGACGGAGGCGCGGAGCGCCCCGACGGCGTGCTCGCGGTCGTCGCGGAAGCCGCTCGACTCGGACCGCGAGCCGTCGACGGAGATGGTGACGCGGTCGCCCGCCTTCGAGGCGAGCCGGAGGCTCCCCGCGTCGAGGGAGCTCGACCCGTGGGTGTAGCGTCCCTCGAGCTGCGCGCGAGCCTTGCCGAGGCCCCCCGCGCGCGTGACGACGTTGATGACGCCGCCGATCGCCTCCGACCCGTAGAGCGCCGACGCCGCGCCGTAGAGGACCTCGATCCGCTCGATGTCGTCGGCGGGGACGTCGACGTCGAGGGAGTGGTGGTTCGTCTGGGGGTCGTTCACCGGCTCGCCGTCGACGAGCACGAGCGTTCCGTTGTAGTCGGCGCCGCGGAGGCCGACGTCGGCCTGGACGCCCTCCGGACCCCGGCGCCTCACGTCGACCGAGGGGAGGTAGAGGAGGAGCTCGCTCAGGGCGCGCGCCGGGAGCCGCTCGATCTCCTTGCGGGTCAGGACGGCGACCGTCGACGCCTCGTGCTCGATCCCGGCGCGCGTGGCGACGACGGCGACCTCCGCCTTCACCGGCGCCGGCTCTTCGTCGTCGTCCGGGACCTGGGCGGCCACCGGAAACGCGAGGAGCACGAGAGCGAGCGCGGTGAGCGAGGCGCGGGTCACGGGCAGAGGATAGCCGGGGCGGGGGGGCCGCGTCCGGGCTACTCTTCGGCATGCGCGCCGCCCGCCTCGTCCCCCTCCTCGCGCTCCTTTCCCTCGCTCCCTGCGCCCCGGCCGTCTCGGCCGAGAAGGAGAAGCCGCGCGTCGTCCTCGTGGAAGCCGACGGGCGGGAGGAGGAGCTGTCGGCGTTCGTCGCCCGGCTCGAGTCGGAGCTCTCCGACGGCGACGCGGTGCTCTTCACCGACGCCCGCCTCGCGGGGACGAACCTGGGGTCGCTCCAGGCGGAGCCCGACGGCGAGATGGCCCGCGCGTTCCGCCAGGAGTGGCCCGGGGACTCCTGGCTCGCCGTCTCCCTCTCTCCCTGCAGCGTGAAGGTCTCCCGGATGCAGTACAGCGACACGACCCCCGAGGGGTACCGGGTCCAGCGCGTCATCCTGAACGTGAACGTCGTCTGCGACGCATCGCTCCGCCTCGTCGACCCGGGAACCGGGAAGGAGAGAAAGATGCTCGCGGTCAAGGGGACGGCGGCCTTCCGGAGGACCGAAGGGGAGGACGGGGAGACCTCGGAGCTGGAAGGGGCGAGGGAGGCGGCGAAGAAGGCGGCGAAGAAGCTGGCTTCCGAGCTGAAGAGGTGACGGCGCCGGGAGGGACCGACCGACCTGCGGGGAGACCCGCCAGCTGAGATCGGGTTTCCGAGGCACGGCTTCAACACGTTCGGGGCTATCCTCGAGCGTTCGGGTGCCCGACGAGTGGCGCCCGGGGTGGTACCTCGAATGAAGCTCTCCTCGGACAATTCCGCCGCGCTCCTGGCCCTCTCCCTGCTTCTCGCACCGTCGAACGCGAGGGCGCTCGACTTCGTCACACTTCCCGTGGGCACCGGCGTCGCCTCGATGGCCGTGGCGGCCGACGGCACGGCCTGGTTCTCGGCGCAGTTCTCCGGTGCCGTGGGGCGCGTCAGCCCGACCGGCCAGGTGTCCCTCTTCGAGCTCCCCACGAAGGGGGCGCAACCGCTCGGGCTCGCCCTCCATCCCGACGGCAGCGCCTGGGCCACCGACCAGTCCGGCGCGCGCCTCGGGCGCATCGCCCCGGACGGGACGACGACGGAGATCCCGCTGCCGCAGGCCGGCGGCGAGCCGACCGGCGTGGCCGTTGCCAGGGACGGAACCGTCTGGTTCACGCTCACCTCCTCGAGCCGTCTCGGGCGGCGCGCACCGGACGGAACGATCCAGGAGTTCGCGCTCCCCGACGGGAGCGAGCCGGCGGGCGTCGCGGTTGCGGCGGACGGGGCGGCGTGGGTCGTCGAGCGGCGCGGGAACCGCGTCGTCCGGATCTCGGCGGAGGGCATGCTCACCGCCTGGGCGATCTCCTCGCCGAACGCCCAGCCCGACGCCGTCGCATTCGGCCCGGACGGGACGTTCTGGATGGCCCTGCCGAACGCGAGCCGGCTCGCGCGCGTCGCACCGGACGGTTCGATCCGCGAGTTCCCGGTGCCGAGCGCGCCGCTCGGACTCGCCGTCGCGAAGGACGGCGGCGTCTGGTTCGCCTCGCCCTCCACCAGGAAGCTCGGCCGCCTCGACCCGGCCACGGGTAAGGTCGCCTGGACCGACCTCCCCGAGGCTCCCGTGGCCCTGGCCATCGGCCTCGACGGCTCCGTGTGGGTCGCTCTCGGCGTCGGGGACCGGCTCGCGAGGGTGACGCCGAAAGGTTGACGCCGGGACGCCCTCGCCGGGACGAGAATTCACGCATCTTTACCTTCGAGCCCTTGACAATGGGCCTCTCTGATCACTAGATTACCTACCGGTCGGTAGCTCCTGCCGAGTGCAAGGGGACCGCGGACCGGAGGCTCGTGACCGATGCTCGAACAAGTTGGAGAAGTCTCTGTTCGTCAGAGACTTATGGACTCCGCCGTGCTCCTCTTCACGACCCGGGGCTATGCCGCGACGTCCGTCCGGGAAATCGTCGAAATGGCAGGGGTCACGAAGCCGGCGCTCTACTATCACTTCGAGAGCAAGGAAGGGATCTACCTCGCGATCCTCGAGGAGCTCACCCGAATCGCCGACGAGGGGATCGCCGCGAGCCGGGTCGCCAGCGGGACGGCGAGGGACCGCCTCGCTGGGTTCCTCCTGGGGATCTACGCGCTCTTCGAGACCAAGAGAGCGTGGGTCCGGATGATCAACGCCGTCTTCTGGGGGCCGGCCCAGGGCGTCCCGCCGTTCGACTTCGAGACGTTCCACCGGAAGCTGCTGGGCGTCCTTTCGGAGATCGTCGCCGAGGGGATCGCCGCGGGCGAGCTCCGCGCGGCGGACCCCGGCGACGTCACTCTCGCCCTGATGGGCGTCCTCTCCTTCAACATGGACCTCGACCTCGCGCACCCGGAGCTCGGGCTCGGCAGGGACGGCCTCCGCCGCGTGCTCGACCTCCTCTTCTCGGGCCTCGCCGTGCCCGTCCCCACCTCGACGAACCAGGAGATTTCGCGATGAACCGCTCGCTCGCCGTCCTCCTTTCGGCAACCCTCATCCCCGGCCTCGCCGGCTGCGGCAAGACCGCGGACGGGAAGGCCTCCCCCGACGGGGGGCGGCCCCCCGTCGCCGTCGAGACCGCGAAGGCCGTCCCGTCCGACCTCGAGGAGGCCGTCGACGTCGTCGGGACGCTGGCCGCCCGGAGCGAGGCCGAGGTCAGGTCCGAGGTGTCGGGCACCGTCGCCGAGGTCTTCGTGACGCAGTGGGTCCGCGTGAAGGCGGGGACGCCGCTGGCACGGCTCGACACCCGCGAGGCGGAGGCCGGGATGCAGGCGGCGCGGGCGGGCGCCCTCCAGGCCGAGGCCGGATCCAGGCGCGCCGCGCGCGAGCTCGACCGGACGGTGAAGCTGAAGGAGGCGGGGCTCGCCACGCAGCAGCAGCTCGACGAGGCGCGTTCGGCCGACGAGGCCGCCCGTGCCGCGGCCGAGGCCGCGAAGGCGCAGCACGCCATGGCCGAGGCGCGTCTCGGCAAGAGCCTCCTCCGCGCCCCGATCGACGGCGTCGTCGCCGTGAGGAACGTGAACGTCGGCGACTACGTGGAGAACATGGGGAGCCCGGCGCCGATGTTCCGCATCGTGGACAACCGCGTGCTCGAGCTGACCGCGAACGTCCCGTCCGCGCGGATGGCCGCCCTGAAGGTGGGGCAGCCCTTCGCCTTCACGTCCGACGCGCTTCCCGGCCGAGCGTTCACCGGCAAGGTCTCGTTCATCAACCCGGCCGCCGACGAGGCGAGCCGGACGGTGAAGGTGAAGACCGAGGTGCCGAACGGGGACGAGACGCTCAAGGCGGGCCTCTTCGTGAAGGGGAGGATCGTCACGGGCACCCGGGCCGGCGTCCTCGTCGTCCCGCGCTCGGCGCTCGTCTCCTGGGACACGCTGACGGGTAAGGGCTCCGTCTTCGTCGTGGACGGCGGCGTCGCCAGGCGCCTCGACGTCGAGACGGGGGCGGCCCCCGGTGACCGCGTCGAGGTCGTCAAGGGGCTCGGGGCGGGACAGGTCGTCGTCACCCGCGGGGGCTTCAACCTCCGCGAGGGCGACCGGGTCGTCGTCTCGAAGGAGGCCTGAGCCGTGTTCCTGTCCGACCTGTCGATCAAGAGGCCCGTCTTCGCGACGGTCCTCATGCTCGCGCTCGTCACGCTCGGGGTCTTCTCCTACCGGCGCCTCGCGATCGACATGTTCCCCGAC
>CAZNSS010000224.1:0-6444 GCA_964575465.1 uncultured Holophagales bacterium
CTCGCGCGCCGCCCGAGGATCTTCCAGAGCGGCCCCCGCTCCTTTCGCCGCCGGAGCATCTCGAGGACGCCGGTCGACGTGTTGACGTCGAGACCGGGGACGATCCAGCTCCGGCGCCGGGCGGCCGCCTCGGCGACGCGCTCCGCGATCCGGCGCAGCTCCGCCTCGGCCGGGTAGAAGACCGGGGCGAGGAGGCACTGGTCCTCCGCGACGACCCCCTCGCGGATGGCGATGCCGTGAAGCTCGGTCCCCGCGTAGACCCGGATCCCGACCATGACGATGACGGCCTCCGGCTCGAGCTCGTCCATCAGGTCGACGCTCTCGTCGATCGTCCCGTCGTTCTCGCCCGGGCCCCCGAAGAGGAGGTAGTGGGCCGTGGCGAGGCCCGCCTCGCGGCAGAGGCGCGAAGCCGCGCGCACCTCGTCCACCGTGAACGACTTGCCGAGGCTCCGGAGTATCGCGGGCGAACCGGAGTCGGTCCCCAGCTCGACCGCGTCGCAACCGGCCCGCACCATCAGGTCGAGGAGCTGCGCGTCGAGGTGCCCCGGATTGACGAAGGCCGACCAGGAGAGGTGGAGGTCCTCGGCGATCATCGCCTCGCAGAGCTCCCGCGCGGCCGCCTCGGGAAAGTTGAAGATGTCGTCGCAGAACTCGACGTAGTCGACGGCGTGCTCGTCGACGAGCGCTCTCAGCTCGCGCACGACGTCGGCGGCGGGACGCGTCCGGACCCCGCTTCCCTCGAGGACCGGGTAGGTGCAGTAGACGCAGCCGAACGGACAGCCGCGCTTCGTCTGGACGTTCGCCGCGCCCCCCTCCGTCAGGTAGCGCGAGACGTCGAACAGGGTGCGGCTCGGCGTCCCGACCGAAGCCGGGACGCGCGGGCTCGCCGGCGTCCCGTGACCCGCGACGACGACGCCGGGGAGGCCGTGCAGCGGCGCGCCCGCCTCGATCCGCTCGAGGAGGCGGGGGACGACCTCTTCGCCCTCTCCGACGACGCCGCAGTGAGCGCCCGTCACCTCGAGGAGCGCCACGGGCTCGAGAGAGAAACCCGAGCCGCCGAGGACGACGACGGCACGCTCGCGGCAGAGGGCGACGACTTCCCGCACACCGTCGACGTAGGAGCGGCGGGCGGGCCAGGTGACGTTGTCGAGGTTTCGGATCGAGACGAGGACGACCTCCGCGGCCATCTCGTCGAGAGCGCCCCGAACCGCCGCAGGGACGTCCTCGGCGAAGCAGAGGTCGAGGAGCCGCGAGGTGTGGCCGGCCTGCTCGACCGGGCCGGCCAGGTAGGCGAGCCCGAGCGGGAAGACGGGCGACGGGTCCCGCTCCCGGTTCGCCGAGATCATGAGGACCTTCACGCTCCGGAACCCCCGGCGGCCGGGTCGTCAGGCATCCGCCACCTTTCGCCTCAGAGCGCTCCGGAACCCGAGGTTCATCGGCCCGAAGGCCGGCAGCGATCGGTGGAACGACAGGCGCCGCCACATCGAGCCGAAGGAGTAGAACTCCCGGGTGAGCTGGTCGTACCCCGACTGGAGCTGTTCGACGGTCATCCCCTTGGGCCGGTAGTTCACGTGCTCCATGTCGTAGTCGCGCCAGTCGCTCGAGAGGATGCGCCCTTCCGCCAGGAGGCGTTCCCGGATCTTCGTCCCCGGGTAGGGCGTCAGGATCGGGAATATGCCGGCCTCGAGGCGCGCTTCCTCGCAGAACCGGAGCGTCCTCTCGAACACGTCCGGCCCGTCGCCGTCGAGCCCCAGGACGAACGAGCCGAGGATCCCGATGCCGTGCTCGCGGAAGGCCCTCGCCGAGGCGACGTACGTCGCGACCTTGTTCGTCTTCTTCCCCATCGCCCGAAGGGCGCCCTCGTCGAGCGACTCGAAGCCGACGAAGAGGCCTATGCAGCCCGACTCCCCGATCGCCGTCAGCAGCTCGGGGTCCTCCGCCAGGTCCAGCGAAGCGTGCGAGAGCCACTTCATCCCGAGGCCCTTCATCCCTCGGAAGAGAGCCAGGGAGTACGTCCGGTCGACGACGATGTTGTCGTCGACGAAGAAGGCGTAGGAGCCGCGCTTCCTCATCCCGGAGAGCTCGGCGAGGACGGCCTCGACGGGGCGCTTGCGGTACTTCCGGCCGAAGTAGGCCGTCACCGAGCAGAACTCGCAGTCGTAGGGGCAGCCGCGCGTGGTCTGGATCGTGTTCGTCAGGAGGTAGCCCTTGCCGTCGAAGATCGAGCGGCGCGCGACCGGGATCGCCGCCGTGTCGATGAGCGCGTCCGCCCGGTACACCTTCCCGAGCCGCCCCGCCTGGTGGTCGGCGAGGAGCCGCGGCCAGACCGCCTCGGCCTCTCCCACGACGACGGCGTCGACGTGCTCGAGGGCCTCCTCCGGCATGTTGCTCGCGTGGTATCCCCCCATGACGACCGTTTTCCCGCGGCTCCGGAAGGCGTCGGCGATCTCGTAGGCCCGGACGGCCTGAGCCGTCATGCCCGTGATCGCGACGACGTCGGCGCCGTGATCGAGGTCGACCGGTCCGAACCCTTCGTCGCAGAGCTCGGTCTCCCAGCCCGCCGGAGTCGCCGCCGCGACGACGGCCAGCGAGAGGCTCGGGAAGCGGAACGACATCTCTCCCCAGAGACGCCCCCTGGGCCATCCGGGAGACACGAAGAGGATGCGCGACCCCACCATCGCGCATTGTCCCCGAGAAGGGCCATCGAACGCGAGCCGGCACGTCGGCGCCGAACGGGCGCCCCGGAACGCCCGTCGGAAGGGTCAGCCGGCAGCGGTACCCCGGGCGACCACGACGCGGTTCCTGCCGGCTCTCTTTCCGTCGTAGAGCGCCTCGTCGGCCGCCCGGATGCAGTCGGCGAGAGACGGCCCGCCCTCGACGAAGGTGCTCACCGCGAGCGTCACGGTGAACGCGACCTCGGCTCCGTCGCACCGGACGCGGATCGCTTCCACACCACTTCGTGACGGAGCCCAGCCTTCCCTCGTCTCCCGACTTCTCGAGGTGCCCCATCGCCTCGGTGAAGACGGGAATCGCGGCCGCGAGGTCGCCCCTCCTCATCCGGACGATGACGACTCCATCGAGGCAGGCCCCGATGAGGAGGCCGTCGGAGATCGCTCTCGCGGCGCTCTCCGGCGCTTCCTTCTCGTCGAGGGACGCCCGGACCACGATCGGCTGCTACCGCCTCCTGCAGCGGGTGGGAGAGGTCGGCAGTGGGAGAGGTTCGGGAGGCCGGGCACCCGGGTCTCGTGCCTCGGAGACGGATCGTCGGCGGTCGCCGAGCGTCACCAGGCCGGGCCGGCCGCGCGGGTGAGGCGCCTGCGCGGGGACCTCGACGCGATCGCGATGAAGGCGCTCGAGAAGGACCGGACCCGGCGGTACGACTCTCCTGCCGACCTCGCGGCCGACCTTCGCCGGCACCTCGGAAACGAGCCGGTCCTCGCATCTCCTCCGTCCACGGCCTGTCGCCTGAGTCGCCGGGATCGCCGGGACGACCGCGGGAATGTTCCGGGCGAGGGCCGAGCGGCCGATTCGGGAAGCGCCGCGGATCTACCGACCGAAGCTCTCCGAGGCCGGCTCGAAGGTCGTCGCCGCGGAGAACGAGCTGGAGGAGGTCCTCCAGTCGCTCGGCCGTCCGGCCGAGGGCGCTTCGCCGTCTCCGGAGAAGACGCGGAAGCGCACGAGGCGAAAGCCGGTCAGCGCTTCGGTTCCGGGAAGCCCATCCGGCGCACGATCGCCTCGAGGCGCGGGTTGCCCGCAAGCCGGGGGTTGATCCGGGACCCGATCGCCGCGTAGGCCATGTTCGGCGTCCGGTCCTCCCAGGCCTTCTCGTACAGGCGCATCGCCTCGTCGACTTCGCCGAGGCTGGCGTGGACGTCGGCGTAGGTCGAAGGGTCCACGTATCTTTCCTTCGAGAGGGCGTGGAGCTCCTCGAGCTTCTGGCGGGCGCGCGCAGGCTCGCCGCAGATCGCGTAGGTGGCGCCCAGCCAGGCGCGCGAGAGCGGCGCGCTGCCGCCCGCGATCCTCCTCTCGGCGACCTCGGCCTGGGCCATCGCTTCGGGGCACTTCCCCTGCATGGCCAGGGTCCGGCCCAGCTTGACGTAGCCCCACGTCCAGTTGGGATCGATGTCGATCGCGCGCCGGAAGGTCGCGGCCGCCTGGTCCAGCTCGCCCCGCACCATGAAGTTGATCGCGATGTCGTGGACCGGGCCGACCGAGAGGGGGTCGAGCCGGACAGCTTCCCGGCTGTAGGTAAGTCCCTCGTCGAGGCGCCCCGTGGCGGTCAGGAACCACCCGTACTCCTCCTGGGCGGCCCGGCTGCCCGGGTTCAGCTCGATCGCCCGCCGGAACTCCGCCTCCGCGCCCGCCCAGTCCCATTCGAAGTAGAACCGGACGAGGCCGAGCGCGGCGTGGGCCTCGGCAAGGTCCGGGTCGAGCTCGAGCGCGCGGTTCACGGCCGCGCGGGCCTTCTGCAGCGGCTCCTCCCGCCCGCTCCCGCGGAGGAAGGCCTGGCGGGTGTAGGCCTCCGCGAGCCCCGCGTGGGCGAGGGCGTATTCCGGCGCCTTCGCCACCGCCTGCTGGAAGAGGTCGATGCTCTTGTCCATCTCCTGCTGGTTGCCGACGAGGAAGCCCCGGGCCTTGAGGTAGAGGCGATAGGCCTCGGGGTCGTCGGTCGCCGCGCGGGCGAGCTTCTCCGTCTCTTCTCCGCTCAGCTGGCGGCGCAGCGTCCGCGCGATGGTGGCCGCGATCTCGCCTTCGACCTTCAGGACGTCGTCCGCGCTCCGGGCGTACTTCTCGCCCCACAGCTGCGTCTCGTCGCGGACGCTCACGAGCTCCGCGCTGATGGCGAGGCGCGCGCCGCGTTGCGCGAGGCTTCCGAGCAGGAGAGCGTCGACTCCGAGCTTGCGGCCGATCTCCGCCGGACCCAGCTTCCGTCCCTTGAAGGCGAAAGCGGACCTCCTCGAGATGACCCTGAGCCCGGGAAGGCTCGAGAGCTTGTTGATCAGGCTCTCGGAGATCCCGTCGCTCAGGTAGTCGTTCGCCGGGTCGCCGGTCGCGTTCTCGAACGGGAGAACGGCCACCGCCCCGATCGCGGCGCCCCGACTGGCCCTCGAGTGGAGGAGGCCCGCCACGACGGCGACGACCGCGACGAGGACGGCTGCCCCGAGGAGGAGACGGCGCCCGTACTTCCGAGTCTCGGGGGCTGCCCGAGCTCCCGCTCCCGACGCGCGGTCCCGCTGCAGGTTGCGCAGGTCGACGAGGAGGTCGCGTGCGGTGGCGTACCGGCAGTCGCGGTCCTTTTCGAGGCACTTGCGGACGACGCGCTCGAGCTCCACGGGGACGTCGCTTCGCGACCTCGAGAGGGGCTCGGGGGAGGCGTGGCAGATCTGGTCGATCGTCTGGGTGGCCGTGTCTCCCTTGAACGGCAACCGCCCGACGGCCAGCTCGTAGAGGACGACGCCGAGGCTGAAGAGGTCGGTTCGGTGGTCCACCTCCTTGCCGAGCGCCTGCTCCGGGCTCATGTAGGGAACGGTGCCGACCACGAGCCCGGCCTGGGTGCGGGCCTCCGTTTCGACCCGGCTGTCGAGCGCGGCCGCGCCTTCCGCGGTCTTGCGCGCGAGGCCGAAGTCGAGGAGCTTCACCTGCCCGGTCGCCGAGACCACGGCGTTGGCGGACTTGATGTCGCGGTGGACGATGCCGCGCGAATGGGCCTCCTCCAGCGCCGACGCCATCTGCTGCCCGAGGTCGACGATCCGGTCCACGTCGAGCGGGCCGCGGGAGAGAATCTCGCGCAGGTTCTGGCCTTCGACGTACTCCATGGCGATGAAGTGCGTCCCCTCGTCGACTCCGACGTCGTAGACGTGCGCGATGTGGGGGTGGTTGAGGGCCGACGCGGCGCGGGCCTCGCGCTCGAACCGCTGGCGGTAGACCTCGTCGACGGCCAGCTCCGCGGGGAGCACCTTCACCGCGATGGTCCTCTCCAGCCGCGCGTCCCGCGCCCGGTAGACCTCGCCCATCCCTCCGGCCCCGATGGGGCCGAGGATCTCGTACGGGCCGAGTCGCCGGCCGGCGGCCAGCTTCATGGGACCCTCCTCACGCGTGTCGAACGGGCGCGATGGTACTCTAGTAGTCGTAGGAGTTCGCCCAGCCGCTGCTCCGGGTGACTCGCCCCTCCCCCTATAATTCAGACGCGCCAAGGATTGTGCCGATGCACCTCAACACCGGGCCGGTATCTGGCCCCTCCGATCTTCGTCTACCGCTTTTCGCGGATGAGACGACCTCTCGGTTCGTGGCGAGCCGGTTCGAGGTCTGCCGACGGTCAGCCCCCCTGCGGTGCGTTCGATGACGGTCGCTCCCGGCTCCCGACTGGGCAGCTACGAGATCACCGGCAGGCTCGGCGAGGGCGGCATGGGCGAGGTCTTTCGCGCGACCGACTCGAAGCTGAAG
>CAZNSS010000225.1:0-6433 GCA_964575465.1 uncultured Holophagales bacterium
CCGGAGCCGAAGGCGGCGCCCTTTCGTGCTCGTCCTCGGCGTCGTCGTCCTGGTCCTCCCGCTCCTCGTGCTCTGCGGGATCGTCTCGTGCGCGTCCACGAAGAGCCCGCCCGGAGCGCGGGCACCGCACGGTGCCAGCCGGCGCCGTGGGACGGGGGCGTTCACGTCGGCTCCGGCGCGCGTGATGGACGGGCGGATTTCGGGCTCGCCGCCAGGTCTTCCATCGCGCCGGACCCGGCAGCCGGGATCGATACCCCTCCCCCGAACCCAGTGCTGGCTGGTCGCCCTTCGCGACAGGTTTCCGACGGAACCTGCTCGCCTCCCGAGCCCTGTGTCCCCCTCAGAGATGCCCGGCAACGTCCTCGTCTCCGCCATGGGAACGGCCTCCCGAAGGCCTCGGTCGTCGATGTCACTCAGGTCATCACGTCCGACCGGTCCTTTCTCCGGTCACGCGCCGGCAAGCTCGAACCCGAGACGCTCGAGGAAGCCGACCACGGTCGCTCGGTCGTCCCCGGTCTCATCTGAGGATCGGCCCGACCCCGCCTGCCGGCGCCCGACTCGAAACATGTCGCCTTCAGCGCTCGATGGGAGCAGCACCATGTGCAGGAGCACCAGGACGCTCGTCAACTTCGAGCCGCCCGCCACGTCTCTCGTCACGGATGCGCCACCTCGCAAACGAGAGACCGAAGCCGCTCGGGCCCGCGCGAGGGAGAATACGGGGCGACGGCGTAGCATCTCGCCCATGGCTACCACCTCGACCCGAAAGGCCCCGCCGCCGCGAAAGGTCGCCACGAAGGCCTCCTCCGCGCGATCCGCGTCCCCGTCCAGGCCGTTCCTGCGCTTCTATCACTCCGAGGCGCTTCGAAAGGAGACCCTTTCGGCGCTCGCCTCTCTCGAGGGTGCGAAGGATGCCGTCGCCCACCGCGACGCCCTGGCCGAACTCGTCGTGGAGCTGACGAACAGCGGCCTGGACTACTACTTCATGCAGCCCCTGAAGGCGGCAAAGCCGGGCTTCATCGTCCAGCAGTCCGCAAGTCTCGGCCTGGCCGGAGCCACTCAGGTCATGGGCTCCGTCATCCGGAACATCATCGGCCGGATGGATGCGGCACAGCTGCTCTCCGTCTCCGGCTCCATCCGCCAGCTGATGAAGTGAGCCCCTGACGGGGCTGACCCGGAGGCCACGCCATGATGATCCGCAGCAGGAGCAGACCATGAGAGCCTCCGTGTTCGTCGGCGCGAGCGTCGACGGCTTCATCGCCCGGACGGATGGCGCACTGGACTGGCTTCCGGCCGGCGGCGGTGAGTCTCACGGCTACGAGGAATTCTTCTCCTCCGTCGACGCGCTCGTGATCGGCCGCGCCACCTACGAGACGGTCCTGGCCTTCGGCTCATGGCCGTACGGGTCGAAGCCCGTGTTCGTGCTCAGCACCCGCGCGCTCCCCGCCGCCCCGGGCGGCGCCGCCGTGGAGCGCCTGTCGGGGGCCCCGGCCGACATCCTCGAGCAGCTGAACGTCCGCGGAATCCGCCACGTGTACGTCGATGGCGGAATCACCATCCAGCGTTTCCTCCGGGCGGGGCTCGTCCAGCGGCTCGTCGTCACCCGGGTTCCCGTTCTCCTCGGCAGCGGCATTCCGCTCTTTGGCGTGATCGACCGCGACATTCCGCTCCGGCACGTCTCGACCCGCACCTTCCCGGGCGGGCTCGTCCAGAGCGAGTACGCGATCGACGGCCCGGGGGAGGCCGCCCCACACCCCTGAGGTACCGACGCTCGCGGCCCGAGCTGGCCGCCTCCAGCCCTCCTTGCCCTTCCCGGGCGCCCCCCGATAACGTCCGGGAGACTCCGGAACGACGATTCAGGAAGCGCTCATGCACTACCTCCTCATCTACGAGACGACACCCGAGTACCTCGAGCGGCGCGGGCAGTTCAGGGGCGAGCACCTCCGCCTCGCGTGGCAGGCGCACGAGCGGGGCGAGCTCGTCCTCGCCGGCGCGGTCGGCGACCCGCCCGACGGAGCCATCCTCTTCTTCGAAGGGCCGTCGCCCGAGGCGGCCGAGGAGTTCGCGAAGGCGGACCCCTACGTGAGGAACGGCCTCATCCGCCGGTGGAACGTGAAGCCATGGGCGACCGTGGTCGGCGAGCGGGCCTCGTCGCCGGTTCGGCCCTGAACGCGGGCCGCGGGACCGCGGACGGCTCCTCGGGCCGGTAACATCGTCCCGTGGACTACGCACGGATCCTCAACGAGATCGCCGAAGAGGTGCGGCCGCTCGTGGGGAAGGGGCGCGCCGCCGAGTACATCCCGCCGCTCGCCGACGTCCCGCGCGACCGCTTCGGGATGGCCGTCCGGACGGTCGGGGGCGAGCTCTTCGCCACCGGCGACGCCGGGGAGCGGTTCTCGATCCAGAGCATTGCCAAGGTCTTCAGCCTCACGCTCGCGATGCGGCTCGAAGGCGACGCGGTCTGGGAGCGCGTTGGCCGGGAGCCGTCGGGCACGGCGTTCAACTCGCTCGTCCAGCTCGAGGTGGAGCGCGGCATCCCGAGGAACCCGTTCATCAACGCCGGCGCGCTCGTCGTCCTCGACATGGTCCTGTGCCACCAGCAGGGCGGCGAGGACCTCGTCCTCGAGTTCGTCCGCCGCGCCTCCGGCAACGCTTCCGTCGCCTTCGACGGGGCGGTCGCGGAGGCGGAGCGGGCGACCGGCCACCGGAACCGCGCCCTCGCCCACTTCCTGAAGTCGTTCGGGAACCTCCGGAACGATCCCGACCGCGTCCTCGACGCCTACTTCCGTCTCTGCTCGATCTCGATGAGCTGCACCGAGCTCGCGGCCGCCTTCCACTACCTGGCGACGGGGGGACTCTCGGCCGCGGGAGAGGAGGTCGCGACGGCGCGACAGGTGAAGCGGGTCAACGCGGTGATGCAGACCTGCGGCGTCTACGACGAGGCGGGCGACTACGCCTACCGGGTCGGCCTGCCGGCGAAGAGCGGCGTGGGGGGCGGCGTCGTGGCGGTGCTCCCCGGCCGTTTCGTCGCGGCCGTCTGGTCGCCGTGCCTCTCCGGGAAGGGGAACTCCCTCGCCGGGACGATGGCGCTCGAGCTCCTCACGACGAAGACGGCGCTGTCGATCTTCTGATGCGCGTCGAGAGGCCGGTCGGCATCGTCGTCGCCATGGAGGAAGAGCTCCTCCCCTTCCGCGCGCTCCTGTCGGGCCTGGGCGCCGTCACGGGCCGCGGCCCGTGGGAGACGTGGGAGGGATTCGCCGGTGCGCGACGCGTCGTCGTCGCGGTCTCCGACTGCGGCCCCGCGAACGCGGCCGCGGCGCTCGAGGGTCTCGTCGCACGGTTCGATCCGGAGGTCGTCCTGTCGAGCGGCGCGGCCGGCGCGCACGACCCGGGCCTTCTCCCCGGCGACGTCGTCGTCGGGGCCCGGTACCGGATCCTGGTCCCACCCGTGGTCCAGGAGGAGCGGCGCCGCCGGGGCCTTCACCCGAAGGGTTTCCGCTTCCGGCGCGGCGGGCGACGGCACCACTCCGACGTCCTCGAAGCGCCCGCCGGGCTCGTCGCGCGGGCCGTCGCGATCGGGGAGGACGAGCTTCGCCGGCTCGGACCGTGGACGGGAGGCTGGCCGGAGGGGGTCGAGGCCCGGGATGGAAGGCTCCTCGCCGGCGTCGTCGGCTCGGCCGACGCCTGGACGACCCGCGGCGAGGACCTCCGGGAGCTGCACGCGTTCTACGGGTCGCTCTGCGAGGACATGGAGAGCGCCTTCCTCGCGCAGCTCTGCGCCCTGCACCGGCTCCCGTTCCTCTCGGTCAGGACCTTGAGCAACAACGATCTGAGGAGCCCCCTCGCCCCCGGCGACGTCTCCGAGGCGATCTCCCTCGCGGGCGAGAGGTCTGCCCGGATCGTGGCGAGGCTCGCGGCGGACGGCTCGCTCACGCCCGGGCCGCACCCCTTCGGGCGCGGCCCGGGCCGGTAAAGACGGTCCTTCCGTCCCTCTAGCCGATCCTCCTCCTGAGGACGAGGAGCCCGAAGGCCGCGAGGGCGGCCGCGAGAGCCCCGAGGCCGGCGGGCGGAAGCATCGGGATGGAGGCCTCGACGACGCGGAATCCGGTGGCGTCTGTGGAGCCCGGGAGCGACGGGTCGTCGGTGACCGCGGTCGTCTCGTTCGTCCCGTTGCCGTCCCCGTCGAACGACATCTGCCCCTGATTCGTGACGACCTGGCCACTGGTCGCGGTCTGGATCGAGGCGTTGATCGTGATCGTCACCGAGCCGGCGGCGGGAATCGAGCCGTTCCAGTGGACGACGTTGCTCCCGGTCGTCACCGTGCCGGCCGTGGCGGAGGCGGAGACCAGGGCGAGCGACGCCGGCAGGGTGTCGACGAACTCGTCTCCGGCATTGTCGAGCTGGGCCGACCCGCCGGTGTTCGTCAGGACGATCGTGTACGTCACCGGCCCGCCCTGCACGTAGACGCCGGCGACGCCCTTCGCGCCGGAGACGAGCGCGGGCGAAGCGACCAGGGTCGTGTCCGTCGCGCTCTGCGTCGCGCTCCCGCTCGTGACGGTCGCGGTGTTCGAGAGCGTCCCGGTGAAGGCCGCCGAGACCGTGCCCGTGACGGTGTAGGTGACCGAGCCGCCGGACGGGATCGTCACCGTGTCCGACAGGTCCCCCGACCCCGCCGCGGTGCAGGTGGCTCCGCCGGCGCCGGCGCACGTCCAGGTCGGAGCGACGAAGGCCGCCGGGAAGGTGTCGGAGACGGTCGCTCCCGTGGCCGTGCTCGGGCCGGAGTTCGCCGCGACGATCGTGTACGTGGACGCCTGTCCGGGGGCCGCGGCCGTGAGGCCGTCCGTTTTGGTGATCGAGAGGCCGACCTGCGGCACGAGCGTGTCCGTGTCGGTGGCGGAGTTGTTCCCCGGCGTCGGGTCGGTGACGCCCCCCGGTCCCGCGACCGTCGCCGTGTTCGAGAGCGTGCCCGTCGCAGAGGCGGAAATCGTCGCCGAGACGGTGTAGGTCACCGAGCCGCCCACGGGGAGGTTGACCGTGTCGTTGACGTTCCCCGAGCCGGCGGCCGTGCAGGTCCCGCCGCCCGCGCCGATGCACGTCCAGGTCGCGGTGAGGGTCGCCGGGAACGTGTCGGCCACCGTGGCGCCGGAGGCGTTGCTCGGCCCCGCGTTGCTCGCCGTGATCGTGTAGGTCACCGAGCCGCCGGGGGTCGCCGTCGTCGCGCCGTCCGTCTTCGTGATCGCGAGGTCGGCCTGGGGAGTGAGCGTGTCCGTGTCGGTCGCCGAGTTGTTCGCCGGCGTCGGATCCGCCACCGTGGACGAGACCGTCGCGGTGTTCGAGAGGGTCCCCGTCGCCGCCGGAGAGATCACCGCCGTGACGGTGTAGGTCACCGAGCCGCCCACGGGGAGGTTGACCGTGTCGTTGACGTTCCCTGAGCCGGACGCCGTGCAGGTGCCGCCGCCCGCGCCGACGCACGTCCAGGTCCCCGTGAGGATCGCCGGGAACGTGTCGGCCACCGTCGCGCCGATGACCGAGTCGGGACCGGCGTTCGAGGCCGTGATCGTGTAGGTGACCGAGCCGCCGGGGATCGCCGTCGTGACGCCGTCCGTCTTCGTGATCGCGAGGTCGGCGGAGAGAGGCCGGCAGGCGGTGACGGTGACGTCGTCGATGGCAAGCCCGCCGAACTGGACCGTCGTGTCGGAATCGAGGTGGAAGCGGAGCTCGGCGTTGAGACCCGCGAGGCTGTCGACGCTCCGCGAGAAGACTCCCCAGCCCACCGCGCCTCCGATGTTCTCCTGGGGATTGCCCGTACCGGCCGAGGCGCTGATCGGCGTCGGCTCGGTCCACTCGTAGAGACGCACCGGGGTCGCGCCCCCGACCTGCTGGGCGTCCACGAACATGTGATCGAAGTTGGCCGTCTCGACCTGGTGGCGCTGCGCCCAGGTCACGACGACGGGCGCGGAGAGGCCGGCCAGGTTGATGTTCGGCGACAGGAGGTCCTGGTTGCTCGAGGCGTTGTAGGTGTTGTCGAGGTCGATCTTCCAGCAGTTCACGCCGCTGTTGCACGTGGTGAACCCGGCCACCGGGTTCGCGGTCGTCGTCGCCACCGTGGCGGGAAGGCCGAGCTCCCATTCGTCCTGGGTGCCCGAGTGCGTGAAGCCCGCCGCCCCCGACTCGAAGTCCGTGGTGAAGACCGTGGTCGCGACGAAGCCGGCGGCGCAGGTCGGCGGTGGGGGCGGCTCGCAGATGCGAAGCGCCCACGCCGTCAGCGTCCCGCCGTTCGCCCCTGCCGTGTCGTCGCGCAGGTCGAGGGTCCAGGTGCCGCCCGCGTCCTGACCGTCGAACCAGGAGAGGCGATACGCGCCGGAGGTGCTCGCGGTACCAGCGGTGGAGTTGTTCTCGGGTTTGTAGTGCATCCCCTTCAGGGCGGTGAAGGCCG
>CAZNSS010000226.1:0-6411 GCA_964575465.1 uncultured Holophagales bacterium
CGTACTCGTTAGCGTCCATTCCCTTCGGAAACTGGACGCGCGAGCAGCCGATGCCTTCGGCGGTGAGCTTCTTCGCGAGACTCTCCGCGGCCTTGTCGCCCGCCTCGTCGCGGTCATAGGCGATGAGGACGTGCTCTGTGCCGTACGCCTTGAAGGCCGCGAGGTGGTCGTGCGTGAAGCCCTCGACACCGTAGGAGGCCGTGACGTTGCGAAAGCCCGCGCACCAGAAGGTGAGCGCGTCGATCAGCGCCTCGCAGAGGATGACTTCCTTCGAGGAGACGACGGCTTCGACGTTGAAGACGCCGCGGTGCGGGCCGGGGAGGTAGAGGTGGAGCGGCGTGCCGGCCCTGAGCTGGTGCGTCGGCGTGATCTTTCGGCCGTAGGCGCCGAGGACCTCTCCCCCTTCGCCCAGGATCGGGACGACAAGCGAGCCGTTGAGGTGCTCGTGCCCGCTGTCACGCAGGACGCCGAGCTTCTGCAGCCTCGTCCGAATCTCCTGGCCGGCCTTGCGGTTCATGGCGGGGAGGCGGTAGCCGAGGGTGCGGTTGGCGTAGCCGAGCTGGAAGCGGTCGATCAGCTCCGGGTGCATGAGGCCCCGCTTCTCGAGATAGCCGAGGGCCTCGGGGCTCTCCTTCAGCGTCTGGTGGTAGTAGCCGATCACCTGGCCGAGCAGCTCGCGGTCGTCGGCATCGAGGTCGACGGGGGGCGCGAGCTTCGGGACCGTGGAGCGCTGGGGCGGGCCGTCGAGGGAGGGCGTCGTCGGGAAGTGCTCGGCCCGCAGGATCTCGACGGCGTGCCGGAAGCTGACGCCCTCGGCCTTCATCACCCAGTCGATCGGCGAGCCGCCCGTCTGGCACTCGCCCAGGCAGTGCCAGAGGTTCTTGCCGGGACTGAGGACCAGAGAGGGTTCATGGTCTTCATGAAACGGGCATCGGCCGATGAGATCCGCGCCGTGGCGCCGAAGCTCGACGCCGCGAGCTTCGGCGAGCCGCTCGAGCGGGATCTCTTCACGGATGCGCCGGAGCAGCTCGTCGGGGATTCGCGCCATCGGTCACCTCCTCGCTCGGGGCCCCCAAACCGGCTCTTCGGGAAAGGGGTGTCAAGCGAAATCGGTTGATGCTATGACTTGCATTAGATATCACTGCATTTTATTCTGCAACCACAAGAGACGGCCTCCGGGAGACGAGGTCATTGAAAAGCGGCCCGAGACTCGGGCCATGCCAGAGAGACGCACGAGGAAGCCTTCGATGCTGGCGCTGGAGTTCGGGACAAGACTCAAGAGGCTGCGGGAGGCGCGGGGCCTCACCCAGCGGCAGCTCGCCGAGCGCATCGACATCGAGCCCGCCCAGGTGACCCGCTACGAGAGGGGGCAGTTCCTTCCCAACGCCGAGTCGCTCGTGGCGCTGTCGAAAGTGCTCCAGGTGGAAACCGACTTCCTGCTCAAAGGGGAAGCCAAGCCTCCCTCCAGCTCTGACCAGCCCATCAGCGACCTGCCCCTTCTCGAGCGGTTCCGCGACTTACAGCGCCTCTCCAAGCGTGACCGCGAGGCCGTGATCTTCCTCATCGACAGCGTCCTGGCCCGCGGCGACGTCGAGGCCCGGATCCGAAAGAGGGCGTAGCCGTGGCCGAAAGCACGGGCCTCCATCTCCGGTTCATTCTCGATGGCGACCCGGACATCTCCCCGGCCGAGTTCGTCGCCCTCTTCCAGTGCGCGGAGGACTACACCCGCCACGTGGCCGAAAAGGAGTCGCTGACTCTCCTCGAAGACCTGCAGATCCCCGTCGAGCAACGACTGACGACGATGAAGACCCTCGTCCGAAAGCAGGCTCCCGTTCCGGCGGAGGTCGTCGAGGTCCGGCGCGGGAGCTGGATCGTCGACGTCCTGCTCCCCTCCGCCGCGCTGATCTTCGTCCTGAAGGAGTACGTCCACCCCGCCGTCAAACAGGCATGGGACGAGAGCCGGATGCGCGAGCAGCTGGTGTCCTTCATGCGGGACCGTGTCTTCCGCGGCGTCAAGGGGAAGATCGAGGCTCACGCCATCGACAAGCCCAGGTTCGGAAACCTCGAAGTCATCCGGGTCGACGGGCAGGAGCCGCCGCAGCCCATCGTGGAGATCCGGCTCGAGCGGCGCACGATCGTCGAGGTCAGGACCAACGACCGGGACCTGATCGACGACTTCCTGAGCCGCTTCCGGCACTGATGCAGTCCGAGGACCTCCCGCCCGGCAGCAGCGTCTTCCGGCTCTCGTTCGTTCCCGAGCGCTGGCCGCCGTTCCAGAGGTTCCGGTGGTTCATCGGACCGCCCTTCCCCACGGTCGGCGAGCCGATCGAGGCGCTGATGGCGATCTCGGCGCACCTCGGGAAGTACGAGACGCTGGCCGGCCTCGCGGATCGGCTCGCCGAGGAGCTTCCCGCTGACCAGGCCGAGCTCGACCGAGAGGGGTTCACGCCGGCAATCCGTTCTCGCGAGTTCGTGGCCGTCAGCGAGAGCCTCGCCTGCGAGCTCTACGCGGCTCTCGACGGGCTGAAGCTCTTCCTCTACGTGGCCTACCGCCACGTCCCCGGGATCCAGCGGAAGAAGACCTCGGTCCTGTTCAAGAAGGCGGCCGAAGGCAGCTACGGCCCAGGCTTTCCGACCGAGATCCAGGCACTCCTCGCCGCGGCCTATGCCTCGTGGTTCCCGAAACTGCGAGCCCTTCGCACGACAATCACCCACGGTCTGCCCGGCTCGGCGTGGCTCGACCGCGAGACGGGAAACGTCCGGTACATTCATTCCGGGCTCAGCGACGGCCCCAGACCATTCGTCGTCGACGACATGGTCGGGCACCTGAATGACCTCTGCACGAAGGTCCGGGAGCTACTCGACGGGGTGTTCAGCTTCCTACTGACGCAGCTCTCCGGATTCGATCGGGAGGTGATGTGCGGCGTCTATAAGGCCCGCATCTATCAGCGCACCGTGGCGGTCGGGACGGAGATCACGCGCGAGAGCGGCCGGTGCCTGTCGCGGCAGTGGTTCGAGACGAAGCCGGGTTACGAGTGCCCCCTGCGCGGCTCCTGCCGCGCCTACGAGGCCGCCGGAGAATCGACACCCTCACCTTCTGCCGCAGGCTGACCCGCAGTTCGGACCCACTGGGAATGGGCTCGAGATCCCGCCGCCTTCGGTCCCGCGTGGGCGCCTACGTGACTATTTCTCCCGACGCACGCCCTTGAAAGGCTTGTCGTCCGCCTTCTGGTCGATGAAGCGGCCCGTGCCCGTGTCGCGCTTGGTCCAGTGGTTCGTGACAGGGTTCGGGACCTGAGAGCGGTCCTTCACGGCTCCATGCCGATGACCGTCTCCGGTCGGTGGGTTCTTCGCCATCCGTCCTCACCTCCTTCCCGGGCTCGAAAGCCCTCTGGGAATCCATGATATCTCTGATATCGTTTCTTCCCAGAGGCAAACCATGAGTCGAGACATGCTCATCCGGGCCGTACCGTCCGAGGTCGAGTCCTGGATCGGGGAAGAGTGTTCCCGCTACCGGGTCTCCAAGCGCGAGTTCGTGGTGTCTGTCCTGCAGAACGCCTACGAGCGCAAGAGCGAGGGTCAGCTTCCCCTGTTCCCCACCTCGCGCACGGTCGTCGAGCGTGCCGTACCCGGCACGCTCCCCTTCCGCTTCGTGGACCTCTTCTCGGGAATCGGTGGGTTCCGGATCGCGCTGGAGAAGCTGGGTGGCTCCTGCGCCTTCTCCTGTGAGTGGGACCGGTACGCGCAGAAGACCCAGAAGGCCTGGTTCAACGAGGAGCCGGCCGGGGACATCCGCAAGGTGAAACCCGCGGACATTCCCGACCACGACATCCTCGCCGCCGGATTCCCCTGCCAGCCGTTCTCGATCGCCGGGGTTTCGAAGAAGAACAGCCTCGGCCGGCCTCACGGCTTCCGCTGCGCCCAGCAGGGAAACCTCTTTTTCACTCTCGCCACGGTCATCGAGGCGAAGCGACCGCCGGTCGCCATCCTCGAAAACGTCAAGAATCTCCAGTCCCACGACGGCGGCCGGACGTGGGAGGTGATTCGCGAGACCCTCCGGGATCTCGATTACGTGGTCCGCCCTGCCGTGATCGACGCCGCGGGATGGGTGCCGCAGCACCGCGAGAGGATCTTCATCGTCTGCTTTGACCGGCATGTCTTCGGGGCTGACCCGGATTTCACGTTTCCCGAGCCGCCCCCGGGTCCTCGCCCGAAGCTCGCCGACATCCTGGAAGCAGCTCCCCCGGAGAAGTACACGCTGAGCGAGCACCTCTGGGGTTACCTGCAGGAGTACGCGCGGCGTCACCAGGAGAAGGGAAACGGGTTCGGGTTCGGGCTGGCCAGTCCCGACGGGATCACCCGCACGCTGAGCGCCCGCTACTACAAGGACGGCTCGGAGATCCTGATCCCTCAGGGCAAGGGTCGACCGCCCCGCAGGCTGACGCCCCGTGAGTGCGCGCGCCTTATGGGCTTCCCCGAGGATTCGGCGATCGTCGTCTCCGACACGCAGGCGTACCGGCAGTTCGGAAACGCGGTGGTGCCACCCGTGGTCGAAGCGGTCGGCCGCGAGGTCCTCCGCACGATCAGCGGCTACCTCCAGCAGAAGGGGTGCCTCGTGAAGGCCCCCGTGGCGCCTTACCGGAGCAGGAAGGCCTCGTGAGCTCCCCCATCTGCGACCTCGCGATCGCCGAGGCGCTCGAGTGCGGCAACGCGATCCTGAAGTTCATCTCCCCCAACGACGTCGGGCTGACCGGCGGCCACCAGTGCGGCTTCTATCTCCCGAAGTCCGCCTGGCAGCTCTTCGCGAGGTTCGGGCCGCGCAAGGGCCGTAACGACGAGAGCCCGGTCCGGGTCCGGTGGCAGGGCGATCTGACGGCTACGGAGTCTCGCGTCAAGTGGTACGGCAAGGGGACCCGGAGCGAGTACCGGCTGACCCGCTTCGGCAGGGACTTCCCCTTCCTCGCCGAGGAGTGCGTCGGGGATCTCCTCGTCCTGATTCCACGCTCGCTCGACGAGTTCACGGCCTTCGTGCTCGAGACCGACGAGGACGTCGAGCAGCTGCTGGGGACGCTCGGCGTCGCGATCCACGAAACATGGGGCGTCTTCCGCGCCGGCGAGCCGGAGGTGGAGTCGCCGGACGCCTGCGTGGAGAGAAAGTTCCGGGAGTTCGTCACCCCGCTGTCCGCGTTCCCGACCGGGGACGCGATCTCCTCCGCGACGCGCCAGGCCCTCTTCGACTGCATCCGGACGCTGGCGAAAGCCGGCCCCGACGAGAAGCTTCTCCGCTTCATGGATGACGAGTACCGGCTATTCCGGATGATCGAGCGCCAGCTATTGCACAAGGAGATCGTGCGGCCGTTTAAGGACGTCGACGACTTCCTCCGGACCGCACGCAGCATCGGAAACCGCCGGATGGCACGGGCTGGCAGGTCACTCGAGAATCACGTCGATCACATCCTCACCGAGGCCGGCGTTCCCCACTCGATGCGCCCGAGGATCGACGGCCGCCCGGACGTCGTCATCCCGGGCGAGGCCGAGTACAAGGACCCGGGCTTCCCGCTCGAGCGGCTCGTTGTCATGGGCGTCAAGACGACCTGCAAGGACCGATGGAGACAGGTCGTCCGCGAGGGCAAGCGCGTCCCGACAAAGCACCTGCTGACGCTCCAGCAGGGGATCTCGTCGGCCCAGATCGACGAGATGTTCGAGGCCGACGTCCGGCTGGTCGTTCCCGCCTCACTGCACTCGAAATACCCGAAGCACGCCCGCAGCTCGCTCCTGACGCTCGACGAGTTCATCGCCGACGTTCGGGTGGCGCTCGCGGCCTGATGACCCGCGGAGGATGGTCGACGTCCTGACGCCCGAGCAACGCCGCCGCAACATGCAGGCGGTGCGTGGGCAGGACACGAAGCCAGAGCTCGTCGTCCGGCGGATCGCTCATCGCCTCGGCCTGCGGTTCCGTCTGCATCGCAAGGACCTTCCCGGCCGCCCCGATCTCGTCTTCCCGAAGCTCGGCGTGGCCCTGTTCGTTCACGGATGCTTCTGGCATCTGCACCGCTGCCGCTACGGGACGGTGGTCCCCGCGACAAACGCGGCCTTCTGGGACACGAAGCGCCACGAAAACGCGGCGCGGGATCGCCGGAAGGCCGCGGCGCTGCGTCGGGCAGGCTGGAAGGTCCGGGTGATCTGGGAATGCGAGACGCGGACCCCGGAGCGCGCGGAGCGAAAGCTACGGGCCCTGGTCGCGTCACGACCGGGACCGAGCACGTCCCTTCCGACTCGCCATCGCCCGACTCGCTCGCGCTCGTAGCCGACACGCCCGAAGAGCACGAAAGGGCACCCGCGGGCGGCTCCGGCGGAAGGCCCGGTCGAGCCGGACGCTCCGCAAGGGTCGCGCCGGGCGGGTCCCTCCCG
>CAZNSS010000227.1:0-6403 GCA_964575465.1 uncultured Holophagales bacterium
CCTTCAGCGTGTCGACGACCGTCAGGCTCGACGTCTCGCGCAGCTTCCGGAGCTGTTCGTACTCGGAGAGGGGAAGGGTGACCCGGGGGCTGCCGGCCGCTTCGGGCGTCTCGGCGTGGCCGCGGGCAGCCGGGACGAGGAGGGCCAGGGCGAGCGCGGGAAAGAGCCGTCGGGGGGCGCCCGAAAGGCGCATCGTCATCTTCTTCACCTCGGAGCCTTGGACTCTACCCGGGCCCGGCGGTTCCCGGGAAACGCCCTCAGCGTGCCGCGTGCATCAGGACGCGCCGGAAGGTGAAGAAGTAGGGGCGCTCGTCCGCGAGGCGGGGGAGGAGGCGGTCCCGGTAGGCGGCGAGGAAGCTCCGGTAGAGCTCCGGCGCCATCCGCGACTGGTACTCGGTGAGGATCGACCCCTTCACCCACTCGACCACGCTCTCCCTCGACTCGAGGAGGTGGGTGTAGACGACGAGCTTCACGCTCTGGCGGGCGAAGCCGAGTCGGTGGAAGAGGGTGGCGTACGCCTCGACGGGGAGGAGGTGCGTCGGGTGGACGTAGCCGCCGAGGGCCCCGGCGAACGGCTCCTCCGCGGCGAGCTCGCGCGCCGTGACGTGCGTCGCGTGGTCCTGGTTGGCGGGGACGTGGACGGCCATCTGTCCGCCCGGGCCGAGGAACGAGGCGAGGCGCGGCCAGAGCGCCTCGTGCCCCGCGACGAAGTGGAGCGCGGCGTTCGAGAAGACGAGGTCGAACGGGGCGTCCGGGGCGAACCCCTCCACCGCGCCCTCCTCGAACCTCAGCCCCGGGGCGGCGAAGGTGGCGCACTTCTCGAGCATCTTCGCGGAGCGGTCGAGCCCGAACGTCTCGCGGGCGCCGAGCCTCTCGTGCAGCTGCCGGGTCAGCTCCCCCGTGCCGCAGCCGAGGTCGAGGACGCGCATCGAGGGGCGTGGCTCGACGAGGTCGAGGAGGTCGAAGAACGGGGCGCTCCTCTCGCGGAGGAACTTCGCGTACTGGCCCGGGTCCCACGCGTCCGACGGCATGCCGCGGATCGTAGCGGACGGCGTACGATTCACGTGGTCGTGTCGACAGCGAAGAAGCGACTCCTGATCTACGGCGCCAACGGGTACACGGGACGGCTGATCCTCGACGCCGCGCTCGACAGGGGGCTGTCCGTCACGATCGCCGGACGGCGCCGCGAGGCGATCGGGCCCGTCGCGAAGGAGCGCGACGTCCCGTTCGAGGTCTTCTCCCTCGACGAGGCGCCCCGCCGCCTCGCGGAGCGCCTCTCCCCGTTCGGGGCGGTCCTGCTCGCCGCGGGCCCGTTCTCGAGGACGAGCGCCCCGGTCCTCGCCGCCTGCCTGAAGGCGCGCGTCGCCTATCTCGACATCACGGGGGAGATCGGCGTCTTCGAGTCGGTCTTCGCGCGGCACGCGGAGGCGGTGAAGGCGGGCGTCGTCCTCGTGCCCGGGGTCGGCTTCGACGTCGTCCCGTCGGACTGCCTCGCGGCCTCCCTCGCGGCGGAGCTCCCGGGCGCGGTCCGGCTGCTGCTCGCCTTCCGCGGCTTCGGAGTCTCGGCCGGGACGGCGCGGACGATGCTCGAGGGGCTCCCGCGCGGAGGCGCGGCGCGCGTCGACGGAAAGCTCGTCCCGGTTCCCGCCGGGTGGAAGACGAGGACGATCCCGTTCCCCGACCGGCCACGCCTCGCCGTGACGATCCCGTGGGGAGACCTCTCGACGGCCTACCGCTCGACCGGCATCCCGAACATCGAGACGTACATGGCGATGGCGCCGTCGCACGTCTCGGCGCTCCGCTGGACGAGGGCGCTCCTCCCGCTGGCCGGCTTCGCGCCCGTCCAGGCGCTCCTCTCGGCGTGGGTGGAGCGCGGCGTCTCCGGCCCGACGGCCGACGAGAGGGCCCGCGAGAGGTCGCTCCTCTGGGGGCGGGTCGAGGACGGGGAAGGGCGCGCCGTGGAGGGAACGCTCGAGACGCTCGAGGGCTACACGCTGACGGCCGAGACCGCCGCGGCCGCGGCGGAGAGGGTCCTTCGCGGGAGCGTGAAGGCGGGCGCCTGGACCCCCTCGCGCGCCTTCGGGGCGCGCTTCAT
Source organism: uncultured Holophagales bacterium (assembly GCA_964575465.1). Classification (GTDB taxonomy): domain Bacteria; phylum Acidobacteriota; class Thermoanaerobaculia; order UBA5066; family UBA5066; genus UBA5066. The sequence goes on from CAZNSS010000227.1 coordinate 2,096, forward strand.
CGAGACGGTCCGCGACACGAGGATGACCCTTCCGACCCGTGCGGATGGGGTCGCGAGCGCGAAGAAAGCGGGCTCGAGAAAGGGCTGAGGGGACGGGCCGCCCGCCCCGTGGCCTTCGCGCGCGGCGACGCCTCGTCGCAGAATGCGGCCGAGCCGGGCCGCGAGGCCCGCCAGGAGGAGTCCGATGGCCCTTCCCGAACCGCACCCGCCGGAAGTCTTCGAGCAGCTGCGTCGCCGCGGCCCCGGGACACGGATCGCCGTCGTCGGGGCGAGCAACGACCCGTCGAAGTACGGCAACGTCATCGTGAGGAACCTCGCGGCCAAGGGGTACACCGTCCTGCCGGTGAACCCGAAGGAGAAGGAGATCGCGGGCCTCCCCGCCTTCCCGAACCTGGCGGCCGTACCGGGTCCCGTCCACATCGTCGACGTCGTCACCCCGCCCGCGGTGACGAAGGGGATCCTCGAGGAGGCCGCCCGCCTCGGCCTTCCGGCGGTCTGGCTCCAGGACGGCAGCTACGACGAGGCGAGCCTCGAAATCGCCGCGAAGGCCCCGTTCCGGACGGTCCACGAGGCCTGCATCATGGTGGCGAGCAGCTTCGGCTGACGCGCCGCCGCCGGCCGGGGCGGCCCGCCGGACCGGGCCCTTCCGCGTCCCCGGGAGCGTCGGGACCCCGTCTCCTGGAGCGCGATCACCGGGCGATACACTCAGGGCCGTGAGCGGCGAGAACGAGGCGATCGAGACGGACGGGTTCCGCGAAGAGTGCGGCGTCTTCGGGATCTACGGGCACCCGGACGCCGCGAACCTCACCTACCTCGGCCTCTACGCCCTCCAGCACCGCGGGCAGGAGGCGGGGGGGATCGCCGCCTGGAACGGGAAGCGGATCGGCGTCGAGAAGGGGATGGGCTACGTCGCCGACCTCTTCAGCGAGGCGCGCCTCGCCCGGCTTCCGGGCCGCTCGGCCGTGGGGCACGTCCGCTACTCCACCGCCGGGGGCTCGCTCCTCGAGAACGCGCAGCCGATCGTCTACAACACGAACAAGGGCCCGCTCGCGATCGCGCACAACGGGAACCTCGTCAACGCCGACGAGATCCGGGCCGAGCTGGAGGCGGAGGGGTCGATCTTCACGACGACGTCCGACACCGAGGTCCTCCTCCACCTGATGGCCCGGTCGAGGGCGGAGAGCCTCGTCGAGGCGCTCCGCGACACGCTCGGCCGCGTCCGGGGCGCCTACTCGATCGTCCTCCTGGCCGGCGAGAAGGTCCTCGCGGCGCGCGACCCGCAGGGCTTCCGCCCTCTCACGATCGGCCGTCTTGGCGACGCATGGCTCGTCGCTTCCGAGACGTGCGCCTTCGACCTCCTCGACGCCGAGCCCCTCCGGGACGTCGAGCCGGGGGAGATCGTCATCCTGGACGCCGGCGGCGTCGCGTCGTCGTCCTTCGCGATGGGGCGCCGCACGGCGTTCTGCGTCTTCGAGCACGTCTACTTCGCCCGCCCCGACTCGACCGTCTTCCACCGGTCGGTGGCCGAGTCGCGACGCGCGTTCGGCCGGCGCCTCGCGCGCGAGCACTCCGTCGCGGCCGACGTCGTCGTCCCGGTCCCCGACTCGGGGATCTTCGCGGCGCTCGGCTACGCCGAGGAGAGCGGCATCCCGTACGGGATGGGGCTCGTGAGGAACCACTACGTCGGCCGGACGTTCATCGAGCCGAAGCAGTCGATCCGGAACTTCGGCGTCAAGGTGAAGCTGAACCCGGTGCGGTCGGTCGTGGGCGGGAAGAGGGTCGTCCTCGTCGACGACTCCATCGTTCGCGGCACGACGTCGAAGAAGCTCGTGAGGCTCCTGAAGGCGTCCGGGGCGACCGAGGTCCACATGCGGATCTCCTCGCCGCCGACGACCCACCCGTGCCACTACGGGATCGACACGCCCCGCCGCAAGGAGCTCATCGCGGCGACGCACGAGCTCGAGGAGATCCGCGGGTTCATCGAGGCCGACTCCCTCGGCTACCTCTCCCTCGAGGGGATGCTCCACGCGTTCGGGAAGGGGGAGGGCGAAGCCTGCGCCGCCTGCTTCTCGGGTCGCTACCCGGTCCCCTTCACGGCGGCCAGCGAGCAGCAGCCGCTCTTCGGCGAGGAGGAAGCCCCCTTCCCGAGGAAGGACCCCGCGGGCGGCTGATACCATCGCGCCGCCCCGCCGGAGGCCCGGCGGACCATCTGCGAGGAGGCGCGCCATCCCGAACGACACGCCGCTCACGTACGCCGCCTCCGGAGTCGACATCGACGCCAAGATGGCCGCCGTCGCCCGCGCGAAGGAGGCGATCCGTTCGACCTTCACGCCCGGCGTCGTCGGCGACGTGGGAGGGTTCGGCGGCCTCTTCCGTCCCGACTTCGCGGGGATGGAGGATCCGATCCTCGTCGCGTCGGCGGACGGCGTCGGGACGAAGATCCGCGTCGCCATCGCGGCGGACGTCCACGGGACCGTGGGCCAGGACATCGTCAACCACTGCGTGAACGACATCCTCGTCCAGGGCGCCCGGCCCCTCTTCTTCCTCGACTACGTGGCCACCGGACGGATTCGACGTGAGGTGGTCGCGGAGGTCATCGGCGGCGTCGCGGCCGCCTGCCGGGAGAACGGCTGCGCCCTCCTCGGCGGCGAGACCGCCGAGATGCCGGGGATGTACGCCGACGGCGACTACGACCTCGCCGGGACGATCGTCGGCGTCGTCGACCGTCCGAAGCTCCTCGACGGCTCGCGCGTCGCCGCGGGGGACGTCCTCCTCGGCCTCGCTTCCTCCGGCCTCCACACCAACGGCTACTCGCTCGCCCGGATGCTCTTCTTCGATCGGCTCGGCCTCGGGCCCCACGACGCCGTCCCGGAGCTCGGGAAAACGGCGGCCGAGGCGCTCCTCGCGGTCCACCGGAGCTACCTCGCGCCCCTCCTGCCGCTCGTTCGCGACGGCCTCCTCTCGGCGATGTCCCACGTCACGGGCGGCGGCTTCCCCGACAACCTTCCGCGGGTCCTCCCCGAGGGGCTCCGGGCCGTCGTCGAGCCTGCCGGCTGGGAGTGGCCGGCACTCTTCCGCTTCATCCGCGAGAAGGGGGGCGTCGCGGAGGACGAGATGCTCCGGGTCTTCAACTGCGGCGTCGGGATGGTCCTCTTCGTCGCTCCGGACCGAGTCGCCGAGGCGACCCGGCGCCTGGCGGAGGCGGGGGAGACCGTGCTCGCGGTGGGACGCGTCGAGAGCGGCCCGCGCGGCGTCCGGTTCGCGTGAGCGCCGTGGGCGGCGCCCCCTTCGTCGCGCCCGTTCCGTGGTTCCCCCTCCCGGCCCGCCTCGCGGTGCTCCTCTCGGGGCGCGGCTCCAACTTCGAGGCGCTCGCCGACGCCTGCGGAAAGGGCGGGCTCCCGGCGACGATCGTCCTCGTCCTGTCCGACCGCGCGGGCGCCCCGGGCCTGGAGAAGGCCCGGGCGCGAGGCCTCGCGACGGCCGTCGAGGAGCGGGAGCCGGGCGGGAAGCGGGCCGAGCACGAGGAGCGGGTCGCGGCGCGGATCGAAGCCTCCGGCGCCGACGTCGTCTGCCTCGCGGGCTTCATGCGGGTCCTCTCCGCGGCGTTCGTCTCGCGTTTCGAACGGAGGATCGTGAACGTCCACCCGTCGCTTCTCCCGGCCTTCCCGGGCCTCGAGGCCCAGAAACAGGCGCTCGAGCACGGCGTGAGGGTCGCGGGGGCGACGGTCCACCTCGTCGACGCCGGGACGGACACGGGCCCGATCGCCGGGCAGGAGGCCGTTCCCGTGCTTGCCGGAGACGACGCGGCGCGCCTCGCGGCGCGGATTCTCGAGGTGGAGCACAGGCTCTACCCGGGAACCCTCGCGAAGCTCCTCGCCGGAGGCTGGAGCGTGGACGGGCGACGCCTGGCTTTCCCCTCCTGACCCGACGGGGATCGCGGCGGCGAGCCGGGGCCGCATGAATCCCGTCGAAATCCCACTTTGGAGGGATTGCGGCGCTCCTCCGCCTTCCCTACCCTTCGGGCAGCTCAAGAACGACGGAAAAGTGCGGCGGTGGGAACCCCTTGTCCTGTAGAAGGATAGGGGTGTCTCTGCCGTGCCGCGTGGTCTTCGCTCTGGTACCGGAGCCGGCGCTGGCGGGGTCGAGGTCGCCCTCGCCCGGCCCACTCCTCCTCGCTGGGGGGGGGCAGGCAGACGGCCCGGGAACATTTCTTCATTTTCATTCGAGAAAAGCGCTTGACATCCCTCCGCGAGTTCCGTATCTTCCACCTCCCGCGGCGATGCCCGCCGGGGCCGATCTTTCCAGCGA
>CAZNSS010000228.1:0-6346 GCA_964575465.1 uncultured Holophagales bacterium
GCGGCGCGGGCCTCCTTCAGCGGCTTCGGCGCCGCCCCGACCCGCGCGAGGAGCGCCGAGAGGAAGGTCGCGTTCGCACGCACCCGCTCGCCGTACGGCTTCAGGGCATGGTTCTCGACGAGGATCGAGGGGATCCCGCGGAGCGGCATGTAGCCCGTCCCGTAGCGGGGCTCCGAGGGGCCGGGGTCGATCCCCTTCGGCGGGTCGAGCGGGTCGACCCACTCGATGTAGGGCGCCGTCTTCCACCCCGCCTCCTCGACCTGGGCGAGCGAGGGGCGCACCACCGTCTCGAGCCACGCGCGGAGCGGCTCGGCGGTGGCGGGCTCGGCGCCGTATGCGACGGTGAGGGTGGCCTGGGCGTCGGAGCCGTCGGTGACGTGGTCGTCGACGAAGAGGTCGGGGTCCCAGGAGCGGACGAGGGAGAGGAGGGCGCGCGTCTCCGGAGCCTCGGCCTTGAGGAAGTCGCGGTTCAGGTCGTACCCCATCGTGGTCGTCCGGAACCCCATCCCCTCGACGGGCCCGTCCTGGTTCGGGCGGTTCCACTTCGAGACCCGCTCGTGCCCGTCGACGTTGTAGATCGGGACGACGAGGAGCGTGACCGTGTCGAGGAGGTCGGGACGGTTCCCGAGCGCCATGTCGCGCAGGAGGATCAGGCACGCGTCCTTGCCGTCGGGCTCGCCCGGGTGGATGCCGTTCAGGACGAGGACGACCGGCTTGCCGGCCTTCGCGGCAGCCTCGGGGCTGAAGGCCCTCTCCTTCGAGGCGACGAGGAGCGGCATCGGCCGCCCCTCGGCCGACGTGCCGTAGAACGAGAGGGAGAGGAAGGGAGAGGTCTTCTCGAGGCGCCGGAGGAACGCGAGCGTCTCCTCGTACGACGGCGTGCCGCGGAAGCCGTTCAGCTCGGCCTTCGTGTAGTGGTCGGGCGGGATCGGCGCCTTCGGCCGCTCGTCGGCCGCGAGCGGCGTCGCCGGGAGGAGCGCGAGGAGGAGGGGGAGCGCGAAGCGGGCGGGGCGCATTCGGGGAGGTTAGCGCGGCGCTATGCTTCCCACGTCATGAAGCGCATCGCCATCGCCGTCACCGCCGCTCTCGCCCTCGTGGCCTCCGCGACTCTCGCCTTCGCAGCCGGAAACACCGCCCCCAAGAAGGGCGGATCGTGCTGCGCGGAGAAGGGGGCGGAGGCGAAGAAGTGCACGCCCGCTTCCGAGACCGCCGTCGTCCTGACGGGGACGGTCCTCTGCGAGCACTGCGACCTCCACACGGCGGCGAGCTGCAACCCCGTCTTCAAGGCGGACGGCCGCGAGGGGTACCTCTCGTTCTGCCCCGAGACGAAGGACGTCGACGCCTTGAAGGCGGCCGCCGACCACGGGAAGGTGAAGCTCGAGGTGAAGGGGAAGCTCTGCCGGACGACGGACGGCAGGGAGCTTCTCGTCGTCGACTCGTTCGCGAAGAAGGCGTGAGGATGCGAGGAGCGGCATGAGCGGAAGCCCGGCCGGCCGGCGCACGGCGTCCCGCCTCCTCGCGACGGTCCTCGTCGTCTCGTCCGTCGCCCTCCCCGCGCTCGCCGCCGGGAGGCCTTCCCTCAACGTCTACTTCCAGTCGACGCTCAAGGACCCCGCCTACCAGAAGGCGGTCTTCCAGAAGGTCGCGGGAACCTGGAAGACGCCGGCGTCCTCCCCGGCGGTGGGAAAGAAATGCGTGGTCCAGGCCGTCATCAGCAGGGACGGAAGGGTCCAGAACGCGTTCGTCTCGATGGAGTCCGGCGTCAAGGCCTGGGACAAGGCGGCACTCGCCGCGGTCGAGAACTCCTCCCCGTTCCCGCCCCTGCCCGCCTCGTACGACCACAAGACGCTCGAGGCCCATTTCCACGTCGCCGTCGTCCCGTAAGGGGCGGCCCGCCAGGCCGTTTCGCGGGAGCGGGGGGGCGCCGTCCGCCGTGTAGAATCCGCGTTTGATGCGCCTTTGGACGCAACCCCGTTCAAGACGAGAGCAGACCGCGAGGGAGGATCTTCCGGAATGAGTGAGAAGCCGTTTCAGCCGTTCGTGCCGGCGAGCTCGACGATGTCGGAGTTCACCGGGCGGGCGCTCGTCCTCGGGCTCCTGATGGCCGTCATCCTCGGAGCCGCAAACGCCTACCTCGGGCTGAAGGCCGGGATGACGATTGCAGCGACCTATCCGGCTGCCGTCATCGGCATGGCCGTCCTCCGGATGTTCAAGGGTTCGCTCCTCGAGGAGAACTTCGCCCGAACCGTCGGCTCGATCGGCGAGTCGGTCGCGGCCGGCGCCATCTTCACGATCCCCGCCTTCGTCATCCTCGGCATGTGGAAGTTCAAGGGCTTCGACCCGAAGGAATACGGGATCGCCACGGCGCTGATGATCCTCGGCGGCCTCCTCGGCATCCTCTTCGTGACGATCCTGAGACGCGTCATGGTCGAGGACAAGGGGCTGCCGTTCCCCGAGTCGGTCGCGGCGAGCGAGATCCACAAGGCTGGCCAGCGCGGGGCCGACGCGGCCATCCAGCTCTTCCGGGCGATGGGCGTCGGCGCCCTCATCAAGATCCTCGGCGACGCGGGCGTCTTCCGCGCCTCGAACGACTTCCAGGTCGCGGTCGGGAAGTTCAAGGAGAGCTTCGTGAGGCTGGGCCTCAACAAGGACGCGAATGCCATTCCCGCCGGCGGCGTCACGACGATCGCGGCTCCCGCCGCGACCCCGGCCTACATGGGCGTCGGCTACATCATCGGGCCCGAGCTCGGCGCCCTGAACTTCGCGGGCGGCCTCCTCGCCTGGGGGCTCTTCGTCCCGCTCCTCGTCTTCTTCCTCGGTCCGAACCTCATCGACAAGTACACCGACGCCTCGGGCGTCCAGAACTGGGCCGGCCTCGCGGGCCACCTCTACCGCTACATCGTCCGGCCCATCGCGGTCGGCGGCATGCTCGTCGGGGCCTGCTTCACGCTCTGGAAGATGCGGAAGAACCTCATCTCCGGCATCAAGCGCGGCGTGGCCGACGTGAAGAAGTCGGCGGCGGCGGCCGAGGCGACCGAGCGGACCGAGAAGGACCTTTCCTTCAAGGTCGTCCTCATGGGGATCGCGGCCGTCTTCGTCCTGATGGTCGCCCTCTACTTCTACTTCACGCAGGTCCTCGGCGGCGCGCTCCTGGCCGCCGTCGTCATGCTCGTCACCGGCTTCTTCTTCGCGGCCGTCTCGGGGAACCTCGTCGGGCTGATCGGCTCCTCGAACAACCCGATCTCGGGCCTGACCCTCGCGACGACGATCGTCGCCGCGCTGACGATGGTCATCGTCGGCGTCAAGGGCGCCGAGGGGGTCGCGGCCGTCCTCGCGGTGGCCGCCGTCGTCTGCGTCTCCTCCGCCGTCGCGGGCGAGATGCTCCAGGACCTGAAGGTCGGGCACATCCTCGGCGGTACCCCGTGGAAGATGCAGGTCGGCGACGTCATCGGCGTCGTCATCGCCGGCGCCGTCATGTTCTTCCCGCTCTACCTCCTCCACACGTCGGACCTGGCGAGCAACCCCGGCATCGGCGGCTTCGGCGGCAAGAACCTCCCGGCCCCGCAGGCGGGCCTCATGGCGGCCCTCTCGCAGGGGATCGTCGGCGGCGAGATGGCCTGGCCGCTCGTCCTCGTCGGCATCGCGATGGGGATCACGCTCATCCTCGTGAGGGTCAAGAGCCCCATGCTCTTCTCGGTCGGCATGTACCTCCCGCTCGAGACGACGTTCGCGATCTTCATCGGCGGCCTCATCCGCGGCTTCGTCGACAAGCTCGCCGCCAAGCGCGACTTCAACGCGGCCCAGAAGGCGCGCGTCGAGAACGCGGGTGTCCTCGCCGCCTCGGGCCTGATCGCCGGAGAGGCCCTCGTCGGGCTCCTCGTCGCCGGGGTCGTGGCCTTCCGCTCGGACAACACCTTCCCGACGATCGCCGCCTTCGCGCCGATCGCCCCGTGGCTCGCGATCCCCGTCGTCGCCCTCCTCGCGGCGTACCTGATCTGGGTCCCGCTCGGCAAGGCGGGCGCGGCCGACGAGCCGGCCCCGCCGACGGCGATCATGTAGCGACGGGAGAACCCCCGTTTCCGGTCGAAGGCCGCGGCGAAAGCCGCGGCCTTCGTGCGTCTGCCGCGCGATGCCGTGGTCCGGGGCCAGGCATCGTACGGCGTCGGTACGAATGCCTCCGGGACCGGTCGCGCCGGCTGATCGCCGGGGAGAAGGGGAGGAAAGCCCATCAGGCGGCGAAGGCGGCCCTCGACCTCCGAGTCCTCCTCGAGCTCCAGGACGCGAAGAAGCACGCTCCAGATCAGCGGAGCGTCCCGCTTCGCTGCCTGCCGGGTGACGATCCCCTCTATGTCCAGCCAGTTCGGTCGTGGTACTGCGCCATCTCGAGCTTGGCGCCGATGGCGTTCCCGTCCCGAAGAATAGAATCGCCTCCGTGAGCAGCCGCGAGGAGAGGTCGTCCTGGCCCGTGAAGCGGATCGCCCTCGCGGAGGAGGGTCAGCTGCACGATCCCGCCGTGACGGCGATGACTCCGTCCGAGCGGATCGCGCTCGTCGAGCGCCTCACTCGAAACGCCTGGGCCTTCAAGGGAGAGTGCATCGATGGAGCGCGACTTCGTCGAGATGTTGTCCGCACTCAACGCGGCCGGAGCTGAATACCTCGTCGTCGGGGCCCACGCCCTCGCGGCTCACGGCGTACCGAGGGCCACGGGCGATCTCGACATCTGGGTGCGCGGGACGCCCGAGAACGCCGGCCGGGTCCTCGCCGCGCTCCGCGCCTTCGGTGCGCCGCTCTTCAACCTGACGACGGACGACCTCTCGTGCCCCGAAACGGTCTTCCAGATCGGCGTCGTGCCGGTCCGAATCGCCCTCCTCACGAGCATTTCCGGAGTCGGTTTCGAAGAGGCGTGGTCCGGGAGGATCTCGGCTTCCATCGAGGGCGTGACGTTCGGAGTGCTGGGGCGGGAAGAGCTGCTCCGAAACAAGCGGGCCACCGGGCGGCCGAAGGACCTCCTCGACGTTGAATCGCTGACGGGGATGGCTGGGGATCGCTGACTCCGGGCTCACCAGGAATCGTCGCCGCACGTAATACACGATTTCACGCCTGGCACGGACCCATTTGGCACTGGGCCCATGAGCCCGGAATCCGGGCTCATGGCCGGACCTCCCACCTGGCGAGGAGAGGAGCGAGCCCCGGGTGGCCTCGGAGAGGGGCGAAGCCAGGGTCGAGGCGGATGACGTGCGGCGTCATCTCCCCACTCAGCTCGAGGAGCGTCTCGAGGTGTCCAATCGCCTCGTCGTGCCGGCCGGTCATGGTGCAGACGCGGGCGAGGTCCTCGAGGTTCCGAAGGTAGAGCCACGCGTCCTTTGACCGGGGCATCAGCTCTACGGACTTTCGCGCGGACCGCAGGGCGTCGTCGTTTCCGCCGAGGAGCGCGTGGGCGACTCCGAGGGCGGCATGGAGTCGATGGTCGGCGGGCCGTGCCCTCAGCTCCGCCTCCAGGAGCGCCCGCGCCGCCGATGCGCGCCGACGGCATTCGAGCGGACGAGCGGCGAGGAGGTCGGCCTGTGCCCGGAGGAGGTCGACGGGCTGGAACCACCACTGCGAGGAAAGCTGCGCCGTGGCGGCCGCGTCCAGCCAGCGAACCGCCCCCTCCGGATCCTCCCGGGAGAGAGCGACTCGAAACCCGAAGAGGACGAGCAGCCCGGAGGGATCCCGGATCGTCGGCGCGCCTCTCGCGCTGGCGAGGAATGCCTGTGCCCTCTGGCCGTCGCCTCGCCACTGGACCTGGAGCCAGGCGCGAAACGCGTGGGCCTTCCCGAAAGCGGGCGAGACCGCGATCGCCCGTGCCCAGGTGTCGTCGGCTTCCTGGTACCTCCGGCAGAGAGTCAGGGACTCGGCGAGGTTCGCGAGGATCGTCGCGTTCCAGGGGTCGGCCTCGAGCATCCGGCCGAGCAAGGCCGCGGAATCGGCCCAACGCCCGAGCCGTCGGACGACGAAGGCGGACCCGATGATCGCCGACCCGTTCGTCGGGTCGACCCGGAGCGCCTGCTCGAAGTGCTTCCGCGCCCCTTCCCAGTCGCTCTCCGCGTAGTACAGGAGGAACCCGAGCGAGACCTGGGCTTCGGGCGTCTCCGGTCCGGCGCGCACGACGGCCGCGACCGCCTTCCGGGCCTTCTCCAGGATCTCGGCGCTGTCGTCGTAGTGCATCCAGCGGAGAAAGAGGAGCACCCTGGAGAGGCGTGCCTGGGCCTCGACGAACTCCGGATCCCTCGCGACGGCCGCTTCGAAGCTGGCCACGTCCCGTCAAGTGGTGTATGAGCGAGGGGGCGACGGACCATCGATCGGC
>CAZNSS010000229.1:0-6342 GCA_964575465.1 uncultured Holophagales bacterium
TCGACGCCGAAGGCGGCCTCGGCCGCCGCGCCGGCGCCGACGCCGGCCTGGGCGCGGCCCTCAGGCCACCGCCGTCGGGCTCGCGTCCTCCTCCAGCGCCCGCGCGAGGAGGCGGGCGATGTGCTGGACCTCGACCGGGTTCTCCTGCTTGTCGAAGCCACCGCGGATCTGCATGACGCAGCCGGGGCAGTCCATCGTCGCCGTACCGGCCTTCGTGTCGCGGATGTTCGCGAGCTTCTTCTGGAGGATCGGCTTCGAAATCTCGGGGAACTTGAGCGAGTAGGAGCCGCCCATGCCGCAGCAGGTGTCCGACTCCTTCATCTCCACGACCTCGTGCCCCGCTCTCCGGAGGAGCGCGCGCGGCTCCTCGGAGACGTGGAGGGTCCGCTTCAGGTGGCAGGAGTCGTGGTACGTCACCGGCGGGAGCTTCTTCGGGTCGATCTTCAGCGAGCCCTCGTCGACGAGCTTCGTGACGAGCGAGGAGAAGTCGATGACCTTCGCGGCGAGCGCCTCGGCCTTCGCGACCCACTCGGTCTTCCCCGTGCTCCGGAGCGCCCGCGCGAACTCGTGCGCGAGCGCCGTCGTGCAGGTGGGGCAGGCCGAGACGACCCAGTCGACCTCCTCGGCGAGGAGCGCCTCGAGGTTGTCGATCGCGTTCTGCGCGGCGACTTCGTAGGCGCCGCTGTAGCGCGCGGGGGCGCCGCAGCAGGTCTGCGCCTCGGGGAAGGTCACCTCGACGCCGCCGGCGTTGAGGACCTTCACGACGTCCTCGCCCATCCCGGGGTAGGCGAAGTCGATGAGGCAGCCGGCGTAGAAGGCCGCCTTCCGCGTGGCCTTTTTTTGGGGAATCGCCTTGAACGCGTCGCGGAACGGCTTGTCCGCGATGGCGGGGAGGCTCCTGAAGTCGGCGAGGCCCGAGAGGAAGAACGGCAGGTGCCGCACGAAGCCCTCCTTCTCGAACGGCTTCTGGGCGAGCGAGGCCGAGCGGAGGACGGAGTGGAAGAGGCGGCGGTTGTTGACGACCCTGAAGATCGCCTTCTGGACGAAGGGCTGCCCCTTCTCCTGCACCTGGCGCCGGCGCACCTCGACGATCAGCTCGGGGATGTCGATCTTCCCCGGACAGACGCCGACGCAGTTGCCGCACTGGATGCAGAGCCCCTGGATCTCCTTCGAGCGCTCCATCGCACCGGTCCAGGCGGTCAGGATGGTGCCGATGCCGCCCGTGTAGACGTCGCCGAAGACGTGCCCGCCGACGTGCCGGTAGACGGGGCAGACGTTGAGGCAGGAGGCGCAGCGGATGCACTGGAGCGCTTCCTTGAACACGGGGTCGGCCGCCATCTCGGTCCGGCGGTGGTCCATCAGGACGACGTGCAGCTCCTTCGGCGTCCCGTCCGTGTTCGGGGCGGCGCCGGTGATCATCGAGACGTAGCTCGTCAGGAGCTGGCCGGTCGCGCTCCGGGGAAGGGCCGTGAGGATCGGGACGACGTCGGCGAAGGCCGGGACGAGCTTCTCGAGGCCGACGATCGCGACGTGGATCCTCGGCAGCGTCGTGACGAGGCGGGCGTTCCCCTCGTTCGTGACGAGGACGAGCGTCCCGGTCTCGGCGACGGCGATGTTGGCCCCCGAGATCCCCATGTCGGCCTCGAGGAAGGCGGGGCGCAGCTCCTTGCGCGCCACCTTCACGAGGCGCGGGATGTCGGTCGCGAGCCGCTCGCCGACCTCCCTGCTGAAGATCTCCGCCACGTCCTCCTTCGTCAGGTGGATCGCGGGCATCACCATGTGCGAGGGGCGCTGGCCGGCGAGCTGGATGATCCACTCGCCGAGGTCCGTCTCCTTCACGTCGACCCCGGACTCGAGGAGCGCCTTGTTGAGGTGGACCTCCTCGGAGGCCATCGACTTCGACTTCGCGACCTTCCTCACGCCCCTCTCGCGGGCGAGGTCGACGATGTAGCGGCAGACCTCCTCGGGGCTCCGGAGGAGGACGACCTTCGCGCCGCGCGCCTCGGCCGCCTTCGTGAACTGCGCGGCGAGCTCGGGGAGGCGCCCGGCGGCGTCGCCCTTCACCTCGGCGATGCGGGTCCGCACCGCCTCGAAGTCGACCCCCTGGTAGGCCTTCGCGCGGCTGATCGGATAGGCCTCGTAGAAGCGGCCGAGGGCACCGGCGAGGTCCGGGTTGCCGAGCGCCTCGGCGATCTCCCTGTGGAACGTCATCGTCACGGCGTCACCTCCGGCGTCGCGGCCGCGCCGTCGTGGACGACGACCACCAGCCGCACGGGTCCGTGGGCCCCGATCGTCAGGACCCGCTCGATGTCGGCCGTCCGGCTCGGCCCGGTGACGAAGGAGATGTAGGGAGCGCTCCCCGGGTCGAGCTTCGGGAGGACGTCGGCGAGGCTCGGGAGGATCCGGTCCGCGGGGAGAAGCGCGACGTGGATCTCCGGGAGCGTCGAGGCGAGGCGCAGCGCGGGGTCGGTCGCGTCCTGGACGACCGTCCCCGTGTCGGCGAGCCCCCACTCCATCTCGCTGACGCCGACGCGGCTTTCCGCCGCCGCCTCTCGCGTCACTTCGAACGTGAGCCCGGGGAGGCTCCTCGCGAGTCGCGCCCGATCGACGTCGGCGGCGAGCGGCCCCGCCGCCCAGACGGCCCGCGCGCCGGGTGCCTCCGCGACGCCTTCCTTGCCGAGGAGCTCCTCCACGAAGCGGAGGGCCTCCGCGGGTGCGCCGACCCGGTGGACCTCCGCGCTGACGGCCTCGGCACGCGCCCGAAACGTCTCGAACATGGCGACCTCCCCGGCCCGGAGCAGCACTCCGGGGTCCGGTGACGAGACTATATAAAAATACCTAGACATTTCTAGGGTATTCTTGGTCCGTGGGTGATCTGGCCGATCCGGGCTCGCCTCGCCCCGCACGCCGTCCTCGCGGGGCCGCGATGAGGCTCCGCTCGCTGCTCCTCGCGCTGCTCGCCCTCCTCGGGCCTTCCCTGCCTGCGACCGCCGCCGCGTCGGACGCGGCCGTCGGCCGCCGGGTCCTCGTCCTCCACTCCTACTACAGGGGCTACAAGTGGGCCGACGACGAGCACCGCGGGGTCACGTCGGTCCTCGAGCCGGTCCTCGGCGTCGAGAACGTCTTCGTCGAGTACATGGACACGAAGCGCTTCTGGGAACCCCGGCACATCGCGCAGCTCCCCGACGTGTACGCGCGGAAGTACGCCGACCACCGCATCGACCTCGTCGTCGCCGCCGACGATCGCGCGCTCGAGTTCCTCGTCGCGCACCGCGACGAGGTCTTCCCGGGAGTGCCCGTCGTCTTCTGCGGCGTCAACTACTTCCGCGAGGAGAAGCTGAGGGGGAAGGCGGGGTTCACCGGCGTGAGCGAGGACGCGGACCTCGGCGCGAGCCTCGACACGGCGCTCGCGCTCCACCCCGACACGCGGCGCATCTTCGTCGTGAACGACGACACCGAGACGGGGCTCGTCGTCCGGGCGCGGCTCGCCGAGCTCGGGCCCTCGTGGAAGCGGGTCCCGCTCGAGCCGCTCGACGGCCTCTCCATGCCGAGGATCCTCGAGCGGCTCCGGTCGCTCCCGCCGCGGAGCCTCGTCTTCTACACGTTCTTCTCGCGGGACGCCGACGGAAGGGTCTTCGGCTACGACGAGAGCATCCGGCTCGTCGCGCAGGAGTCGAACGCCCCCGTCTACGGGGCGTGGGACTTCAACCTCGGTCTCGGCCTCGTCGGAGGGAAGCTCACGAGCGGCTTCGACCAGGGCGAGACGGCGGGGAAGATCGCCCTCCGGGTCCTGCGCGGGGAGAAGCCGGAGTCGATCCCGGTCGTGAGGGACCTCCCCGGGCGCTACCTCTTCGACGACGTCGCGCTCGAAAGGTGGAGGATCCCGCTCGCCTCGCTCCCGAAGGGGAGCACCGTCATCAACCTCCCCGAGTCGGCCTTCACGCGGTACCGGACGGCGATCCTCGCGGGGGCCGGGGCGCTCATCCTCCTCGGCGTCCTCAACGCGATCCTCGCGCTGAACATCAGTCGGCGGAAGCTCGCCGAGGAGGCGCTCCGCAAGCACCAGGAGCGGCTCGAGGAGACGATCCGCCTCCGCTCGGAGGAGCTCTCGCGCGCGAACGAGGAGCTCCGAAGGGACATCGTCGAGCGCGAGCGGACGGAGCGGGCCCTCCGCCTCGCCGAGGCGAACCTGAGGAGCATCTTCGAGAACGCGGCGGAGGGGATCTACCAGTCGACGCGCTCCGGCCGCTTCCTGACGGTCAACCCGGCCCTCGCGCAGATGGCGGGCTACGCCTCGCCGGCGGAGATGACGGCCGCGATCCGCGACATCCGGCGCGACTTCTACGTCGAGCCGGCGAGCCGGGAGCGCTTCGAGGAGGCGCTCTCGTCGCGCGAGGAGGTCCGCGGCCTGGAGTCTCTCGTGCGGCGGAAGGACGGGGAGCTCATCTGGGTCCTCGAGAACGCCCGGGCCGTGCGGGACGAGGCGGGGCGCGTCGACCACTACGAGGGGATCGTCCAGGACGTCACGGAGCGGCGGCGGCTGGCCGAGAAGCTCGAGGGCTCGCGCCGGAAGCTGCGGGGCCTCGCGGCCGAGCTGACGCGCGTCGAGGAACGCGAGCGGCGGACGATCGCGGCGCAGCTCCACGACCAGCTCGGCGCGACCCTCTCGATGGGGAAGGTGCGGCTCGGGGCGCTCCGCCAGCAGGCGCAGGGGACGCCGCTCGCGGCCGAGGTCGAGGCGGTGCACGCCCTCGTCGGCGAGGCGGTCCGCGAGACCCGGGCCCTGACGTGGGAGCTGAGCCCGCCGATCCTCTACCAGCTCGGGCTCGAGTCGGCGCTCGAGTGGCTCGGCGAGAGCTTCGAGGAGAGGCACGGCGTCGCGTTCCGCTTCGAGCGCGAGGGGGAGACGCGCGACCTCGGCGAGGAGCGCCGGTTCCTCGTCTTCTCCGCCGTCCGCGAGCTCCTCCTCAACGTCGTCAAGCACGCCGCCGCCGGGAGCGCCGTCGTCACGCTGCGCTGGCGCGACGCCGAGGTCGAGGCGACGGTGAGCGACGACGGGAAGGGCCTCGAGGCCGCGTCCGCGCCCCCCGACGAGCGCCGGAGCTTCGGTCTCTTCAGCATCCAGGAGCGCTTCGACGACCTCGGCGGGCGCGTCTCGGTCCGCTCGGCTCCCGGCGAGGGGACGACCGTGACCCTCGTGCTACCTTACCGGGCGGAGGCCGCAGAAGAGGGCGAATGAGCACGACCATCCTCCTCGTGGACGACCACCGGATCGTCCGGGAAGGGCTGCGCACCCTCCTCGCCCAGCAGCCGGAGCTCGAGGTCGTCGGGGAGGCGGCGGACGGCCGCGAGGCGGTCTCCCAGGCGCGCCTCCTCCGCCCCGACGTCGTCGTCATGGACATCGCGATGCCCGAGCTGAACGGCGTCGAGGCGACGCGGCTCGTCCTTTCCGAGCTCCCGGCGACGCGGGTCATCGCGCTCTCGATGTACGCGGACCGCCGGTTCGTCGCGGAGATCCTCCGCGCCGGCGCCCTCGGCTACGTCCTGAAGGACGGCGCCTTCGAGGAGCTCGCCCTCGCGATCCGGACGACGATGGAGGGGAAGACGTACCTCAGCCCGTCGATCGCGGGGCTCGTCGTCGAGGAGCTGGTCCGGCGGACCGCGGCCCCGGGCTCACCCTC
The DNA here is from genome assembly GCA_964575465.1 of uncultured Holophagales bacterium. Classification (GTDB taxonomy): domain Bacteria; phylum Acidobacteriota; class Thermoanaerobaculia; order UBA5066; family UBA5066; genus UBA5066. The sequence continues at coordinate 5,682 of CAZNSS010000229.1, forward strand.
GCTCGCGTCGCTCACCCCGCGCGAGCGCCAGGTCCTGAAGCTCCTCGCCGACGGGAAGCGCCCCCGGGAGATCGCCCAGGAGCTCTCGATCAGCGCGAAGACGGTCGAGGTCCACAAGCAGAACCTCATGAACAAGCTCGAGATCCACTCGGCGGCCGAGCTGACCCGGTTCGCCATCCGCGAGGGCCTCGCGACGGCCTGACGCCACGCCGGACGGAGGGGTCGCCCGAGGTCGGAAGGCCTCGCGACTCCCCCGATCGGCTCCGGACCGTACGGGTTGTAGGTAAGCAATAACACTAAGAAAATGATGAAACTTCATCATTGCACCTAGGTATTTACACTCCCATCCTTAGGCCCATCTGGTCGGGATGAGGAGGGGACGATGTTGACCTGGACCCAGATCTACACGCCGGTGGCAGGGAACCTCCTGCTTTCGGCCCTCGTGGCGGCGATCCCGGTGGTGGTCCTGCTCGGGCTGCTCGCCTTCTTCCACGTGAAGGCGCACAAGGCGGCGCTCCTCGGTCTCGCGGCGTCCCTCGGGGTCGCGATCTTCGTCTACGGAATGCCGGCGAAGCTGGCGCTGACCGCCGCCGTGAACGGGGCCGCCTACGGCCTCTTCCCGATCGGCTGGATCGTCCTCTGCGCGATCTTCGTCTACGAC
>CAZNSS010000230.1:0-6315 GCA_964575465.1 uncultured Holophagales bacterium
GGGCGCCACGAGCACCCGGACGTCGCCGGGCTCCCAGAGGCCCGTGAGCTCCATCGCCGGGAAGAAGGCACGGGGGTCGAGCCGCTCCACCTCGCGGGCGTACGAGGCGAGCGCGGGGGGCGCCTCGACGACGAGGCGGGGCGGGGCCGAAACGGCGACGGCGGCCCCGAGGAGGGCCGCCGTCCCGACGAGAGCGCGAAGGCCGCGAAGCGCCGTCAGCGCTTCCACTTCTTCAGGATGTCGATGACGTTGTCCCCGATCCGGAGGAGGTTCTCCTTCGAGGAGCCGCCGATGTGCGGCGTCATGATGACGTTCGGGGCGGTGAGGAGCGGGCAGGACGGGTCGGGCGGGTCGCTGTAGAAGACGTCCGTCGCGTAGGCGCGGACCTTCCCGCTCTTCAGCGCCTCGGCGAGGTCTTCCTCGACGACGACCTTCCCGCGCGCCGTGTTCACGATGATGACGCCGTCCTTCATCTTCGCGAAGGCGTGCTTGTCCAGCATCCCCTTCGTCTCGGGCGTGAGCGGAAGGTGGATCGAGATGTAGTCGGACACGGCGAAGAGCTCGTTGTCGTCCTCCACCATGTCGGCGAGGGCGTGGTTCGAGATGTAGTGGTCGTGGGCGACGACACGCATCCCGAAGGCGAGGGCGCGGCGCGCGACCTCGGTGCCGATGAGGCCGGCGCCGAGGAGGCCGAGCGTCTTGCCGAGGAGCTCGGTCCGCTTCAGCTCCTTCTTCAGGAACTTCCCTTCCCTGATGCCGTTGTGCCCCTCGATGATCCGGTTCGGGACGGTGAGCATGAGCGCCATCGTCAGCTCGGCGACGGCGACGGAGGAGGCGCGCGGCGTGTTCCGGACCTCGATTCCCCGCGAACGGGCCGCCTCGACGTCGATGTTGTCGAGCCCCACGCCGCCGCGGACGATGAGCTTCAGGTTCGGGGCGCCGTCGAGGAATTCCTTCGTGACCTTGGTCTTCGACCGGACGAGCAGGACGTCCGCCTCGGCCGTCTTCGCCGCGTCCTGCGTCACCTCTCCGAACGGCGCGAGGCGGCCGGGGAGGGAGTCGTCGAAGGCGTCGGCGATGAGGATCTTCATTTCTTCCTCCTGGTGGGTTCGGGCGCCGCGGCGCCCACCGGACATTCTAGGACGGAAGGGACGCCGGGAGACGACGGAAGCCCGCAGGGGCCCGCGGGGCGGTCCGGCGCTACCATCGGGCGCATGAGCCCCGAGAACCCGTATCCGGAGGGCCGCGTCGAGGCGGCGCGGGCCCGGGTCGCGGCGGCCCGACGCGTCGTCGTGAAGGTCGGGACGAACGTCGTCATGCGCGACGACGGGGCCCTCGCCGTGGGACGCCTCTACGGCCTGATCGAGGCGGTGGCGGGCGAGCGCCGGGCGGGACGCGAGATGGTCGTCGTCTCCTCCGGCGCGGTCGGCCTCGGCGCTCAGCGGCTCGGGCTCACGGCAAGGCCGAAGACGCTCGCCCTGAAGCAGGCCTGCGCGGCGATCGGCCAGGGACGCCTCATGTCGGTCTGGTCGGAAGCGTTCGAGAAGCTGGGCGTGACCGCGGCGCAGGTCCTCCTGACCGAGGACGACTTCTCGACCCGGGCTCGCTACCTCGCCCTCCGGGCGACGCTCGAGGAGCTCCTCTCCCTCGGCGTGGTCCCGGTCCTGAACGAGAACGACACCGTCGGGACCGCCGAGCTCGAGACGGCGGCCGGACACGTCTTCGGCGACAACGACAAGCTCTCGGCCCTCGTCGCGAGCAAGGTCGGGGCGGACCTCCTGGTCATCCTCTCCGACGTCGACGGCCTCCACACCGCGAACCCCGCACGGAACCGGGCGGCCAGGCGGATCCCGGTCGTGGAGGAGCTGACGGCGGAGATCCGAGCCCTCGGGGAGGGGGCCGGGTCCCGCGGGCGTGGCGGCATGGCGACGAAGCTCGAGGCCGCCGATGTCGCGACGGCCTCCGGCGCCCTCGCCGTCGTCGCGAGCGGCCGCAGACCGGGGATCCTCGAGGAGATCCTTGCCGGGGCGGACGTCGGGACCCTCTTCCTTCCGAAACGGTCCCTGACCGGCAAGCGCCGCTGGATCGCCTGGGCCGCGCTCCCCGCGGGGACGATCCACGTGAACGACGGCGCCCGCGCGGCGCTCGTCTCGGGAAAGGCCTCGCTCCTCCCGGCCGGCATCACGCGCCTCGAAGGGGAGTTCGAGAAGGGGGACGTCGTCCGGATCCTCGGGAGCGACGGGGCGGAGTTCGCGCGCGGGCAGGTGAACTACGCGCGCGCCGACGCCGAGAGGCTCGTCGGCCGCCGGTCGGGGGAATCGCGGGGGAGCGCCCCGAAGGGATACGACGCTCTCGTGACGCGCAACAACGTCGTCGTGCGAGAGGGGGAGGGGCCGTGAGAGAGGACGCGAGAGCAATCGCCGAAGCCGCGAAGGCCGACAGCCGACGCCTCGCCTCCCTGCGGACGGAGGCGAAGGACGCCGCGCTCGGCGCGATCGCCTCGCGCCTCGAGTCCGACGCCGCCGCGATCCTGCGCGCGAACGCGGCCGACGTCGGAGAGGCCGAGGCGCTCGTCGCGGCGGGCGGCCTGGAGGCATCGCTTCTCGCCCGCCTGGGGCTCGACCCGAAGAAGCTCGCCGGGATGGTCGAGGGAGTCCGCTCCGTCGCCCGGCTCGAGGACCCTTCCGGGCGTGCCCTCGCGAAGACCCTCCTCGACGACGGCCTCGTCCTCGAGAAGGTGTCGTGCCCGCTCGGCGTCCTCGCCGTCGTCTTCGAGGCCCGGCCCGACGCGGTGACGCAGATCTCGGCCCTCGCGGTGAAGTCGGGGAACGCGGTGATCCTGAAGGGGGGGCGCGAGGCGGCGCGGAGCACGGCGGCCCTCGTCGGCGCGATCCGCGCCGGGCTCGCCGGGGCGGGGCTCCCGGAGGACGCGGTGCAGTCGGTGCCGGACCGCGACTCCGTCGACGCCCTCCTCGCCCTCGACGACCTCGTCGACCTCGTGATCCCGCGAGGGTCGAACGCCCTCGTGAGGTCGATCCGGGAGCGGACCCGCATCCCGGTGCTCGGGCACGCCGAGGGTGTCTGCCACGTCTACGTCGACGCCGCCGCGAACCCGGAGATGGCCGTCTCCATCGTCCTCGACTCGAAGCTGACCTACCCGGCGGCCTGCAACGCCGTCGAGACCGTCCTCGTCCACCGCGCGGCCGTCGCCGACGTGATGCTTCCCCTCCTCGGGAGCCTCCTCGAGAAGGGGGTGGAGGTGCGTGGGTGCGAGGAGACGCGGGCCGCCGCGCACGGCCTCCCGGTGGCCGTGGCGACGGAGGACGACTGGCGGGCCGAGTACGGCGCCCCGGTGGTGGCCGTCAGGATCGTCGAGAGCCTCGACGAGGCGATCGGTCACGTGAACCGCTACGGCTCCTCCCACACCGAGGCGATCGTCACGGACGACCGGACGGCCGCGGAGAGATTCCTCGCCGAGGTGGACGCCGCGGGCGTCTACCTCAACGCCTCGACCCGCTTCGCCGACGGCCAGCGCTACGGCCTCGGCGCCGAGGTCGGCATCGCGACGGGGAAGCTCCACGCCCGGGGTCCGGTCGGCCTCGAGGGGCTCGTCACGTACCGCTGGCTCCTGCGCGGCCACGGCCAGGTCACGGCTTCCTACGGCCCGGAGGGGCGTTCCTTCAGGCACGAGAAGCTGCCGGTCGGCTGAGGAGGCGCGCCCGGAGGCAGGGCCCGGAAGGACTCCGGTATCCTGCTTCGAATGCCCTCCGAGAACCCCGCCCTGGAGCTCGCGAACCTCACCAAGCGCTTCGGCGACACGACGGCGGTGGACGACCTGACCCTGCGCCTCGAGCCGGGGGCTTTCCTGGGCCTTCTCGGCCGGAACGGCGCGGGAAAGAGCACGACGCTGAAGATGGTCACGGGCCTCCTCCGGCCGACGAGCGGCCGGGTCCGGGTCCTGGGTCTCGACCTCGCCGAGGAGCCGATCGCCGTCAAGAGGCAGATCGGCGTCATGCCCGAGGACATGGCGTTGCTGGAATACCTCACCGGGCCCCAGTACCTGCGTTTCGTCGGCCGGATGTACGGCCTCGAGGACGTGGTGACGGATTCCCGGCGGGAGGAGCTCTTCTCCAAGCTGGACCTGGCGCCCGCGCCCCGCGGCCTGGTCGCGGACTACAGCTACGGGATGAAGAAGAAGCTCAGCCTCTGCGCCGCGCTCATCCACGGCCCGCGCGTCGTCTTTCTCGACGAGCCGTTCGAGGGGATCGACGCCGTGACGAGCCGCACGATCAGGGAGATCCTGCAGTCGCTCCAGAGCCACGGCGTCACCCTGGTCCTCACGAGCCACATCATGGAGGTCGTCGAGAAGCTCTGCCCCCTCATCGCCATCCTGGACGAGGGCCGGCTGCTCGGCTTCGGGCGCCTCGAGGAGCTGCGGGCCCGCGAGGGAGCCGAGAACCTCGAAGGGCTCTTCGTGAACCTGGTGGGGGGCGCGCAGGACGGAACGCTCTCGTGGCTGTAGCGTCTCCCGTCCGGGCGCTCCTCGTGGCCCACCTCCAGGCCGCCTGGAACCAGGCCGCGAGGGAGCTCGGGAAGTCCGGCCGCCTCGCGATGGTGTCGGTATCGTGCCTGTTCGGGCTGCTGCTGGGGGCCCTGGTCCTGGGAGGTGGACTCCTCCTGGGCCTCTCCCTGGGGGCGGAGCTGGGTCAGCCCTCCGTTGCGCGTCTCCTGGGCGGGACGCTGACGATCATCTCGCTCCTCGGGGGCCTGGGGGGTGGAATCCTCGGGGGGAGCCGGGTCCTCGGATGGGAGGCGACGAAGGTCTACCCCTTGCGCCTGCGCAGCCTGTTCGCGGCCGAGCTGGTCGCGGGCCTGGGTGATCCGTTCCCGCTGCTCACCGCCCCCCTTGCCGCGGCCCTGATGCTCGGCGTCGGTCTCGTCCAGCCGAGAACGCTCCCCCTGCTCCCGTTCGTCTGGGCGGGAACGGTCGTGTCGCAGCTCTGCATCCAGAACCTCGTCGGGAGCCTGGCGGCGCGACTCGTGAAGCGCCTCCGGATGGGGCTGGTCCTCCTCGGATTCGCCGCTCTGCTCGGGCCGGTCCTGGTCTCGACGCACGAGAAGGGAGCGGATCGGGAGGGCGCGGCCGCGGCGAGGGTCGCGACCCTCGACCGGATCGGGGCGCGGGCGATCCGGGCCATCGAGCTCCTGCCACCGTCCCAGGCGGCCCTGGGTCTCGGCGACGCCGCGAACGGAAGATGGGATCGCGCCTTCGGGAGGCAGCTCACCCCGGCGGCCTTCGTCGCGCTGCTCCTCCTCGTGGCGGCCCGGACCATGCGGCGGGACGCGGACCCCCGGGCTCTCCGCGTCTCGCCGGTCGGTCGGGAGCGCCTCTGGACCTTCTCCTCGCCCGTTCGGGGGGTGGCCCGCCTCCACTTTCAGTCGCTGGTCTCGAGCCACCCGGGCCGGCTCGGTCTGCTCATGCCGCTCCTCACCCTGATCCTCGTGAAGGGAGCGTTCTCCTCGCTCCTGCCGGATTCCCGGCCCTGGTCGATCTCCGGGGCCCTCGTCTACCTGGCCCTCACGACGACCCACCTCCAGCTGAACCAGTTCGGCCTGGACGGTCCGGGAGTGAAGACCCTTTTCCTGCTGCCGCTGCGCGCCGAGGACCTCCTCCTGGGAAAGCTCCGCGGAATTGCGGTCTACCAGGCCGTCCAGGTGTTCTTCCTGCTCCTCCTCATGTCTCCGGGCGGACGGCTGTCGCCGCTCCACACGACGGCTGGCCTCTGCCTCGCGGCCTGCATCTCCCTGACGATGACCGGTGTCGGGCACTGGACGAGCGCCTGGACGCCCCGCCCGCTCTCACGGGACAGCTTCCGGAACGCGAGGCAGGCGCCGCTCGCCGTCTGGGTCGGTACGGCCGCCTCCGTCCTCGCCGTTCTCCTCTTCGGCGGGATCTACACGCTGACCGCGTGGCGGCTCCCCGCCGCGCTCCCGCCGGTCATGGCGCTCACGCTGGGCCTCTGCGTCCTCGCCTATCGAACGCTCGTCCTCCCCGCGACCGCCCGCAACCTGGATCGGCGCCGGGAGGTCCTCGTGCAGGCGCTGGGATAGCCCCGGCGCGGGGCCGGGGTCAATCCTCCGGGACCGTCCCGCCGGCCGAACGCCGCTTCGCGAGCTCGGTGACCGCGGTGAGCGCGGCGTGCCGGTACATGTCGGAGAGGGTCGGGTAGTTGTAGAGCGACTCGGCCATCTCGGGGGCCGTCGCCTGCATCTTCATGTAGGCCTGCCCGATGTGGACGAGCTCGCTCGCGGAGT
>CAZNSS010000231.1:0-6314 GCA_964575465.1 uncultured Holophagales bacterium
AGTTGAGGCAGATCGACTTGGCGTGGCCGATGTGGAGGTAGCCGTTCGGCTCGGGAGGGAAGCGCGTCGCGATCGTCGCGTGCTTCCCGGACCTCAGGTCCTCCTCGACGATCTCGCGGATGAAGTCCTTGCCGGCGGTCTCGGGGGCGGGGGTCGTCGTCTCGTCCATCGGGTGCCTCAGCTCGGGGCCGTCTGGGCTTCGATCCGCGCCGCGAGCGCGAGGACGCGCCGGCGGGTCGTCTCGAGGCCGAGGACCTCGATCATCTCGAAGAGGGGAGGGGAGGCGAGGGTGCCGGTCAGCGCGAGGCGAACCGGCTGGGCGAGGTCGCCGAGCTTCACGCCCGCCTCGGCGGCGAGGGCGCGCGCGGCCTCCTCGATCCCGGCGTGGGCGAGGGGCGCGACCGCGGCGATCCGCTCCAGGAACGTGCGGAGGAGCGGCGCGTTCGACACCTTGCCGAACTTCTTCATCCCCGCCGCGTCGTAGTCGGCCGGGTCGTCCCCGTAGACGGCGAGCCCCTTGGCGAGCTCGACGAGCGTCTTCGCCCGCGGCTTCTGGAGCGGCAGGGCGCGAAGCAGCGTCTCCTCGGGGCAGCCGGCGGGGACGCCGAACGGCTTCACGAGGTCGAGGAGGCGCGCGGCGGGGACGTCCTGCAGGTACTGGCCGTTCAGCCAGGCGAGCTTCTCGTGGTCGAAGCGCGAGGGCGAAGGGCCGATCCGCTCGAGGGAGAAGAGCGCGGCCATCTCGTCCATCGTCATCCGCTCGCGGTCCTCGCCGGGCGACCAGCCGAGGAGGGCGAGGAAGTTGACGAGGGCCTCGGGGAGGAGCCCCTGCGCGCGGAACTCCTCGGCTCCGGCCGCGCCGTGGCGCTTGGAGAGCTTCTTGCCGTCGGGGCCGAGGATCATCCCGAGGTGCGCGAACCTCGGCGGCTCGGCACCGAGGGCGCGGAAGAGGGCGACGTGCTTCGGCGTGTTCGGGAGGTGGTCGACGCCGCGGATGACGTGGGTGATCCCCATCGCGACGTCGTCGACGCAGACGGAGAAGTGGTAGAGCGGGTGGCCGTCCGAGCGCGTCAGGACGAAGTCGTCGAGGGACCCGGCCGGGAACTCGGCCCGCCCCTGGACGACGTCGTCGACGACGATCGCCTCGTCCGGCATCTTCAGCCGGACCACGAACGGTTCGCCCGCGGCGGCGCGGCGGTCCGACTCGTCCTTCGGGATCTCGCGCCCCGCGCCGGAGTAGCGGAAGGTCTCGCCCGCCGCCTCGGCCGCCTTCCGGGCCGCTTCGAGCTCCTCGGGGGTCTCGAAGGCGCGGTAGGCCTTCCCCTCGGCGAGGAGCCTCCCGGCCGCCTCCCGGTAGAGGTCGTAGCGCTCGCTCTGGCGGAACGGCCCCTCGTCCCAGGTCATCCCGAGCCAGGTCATCGCCTCCAGGATCTGGTCGACGAGCTCGGGCCTGTTCCGGTCGACGTCGGTGTCCTCGATCCGGAGGATGAAGGTGCCACCGTGCCGGCGGGCGAAGAGCCAGTTGTAGAGGGCGGTGCGGGCCCCGCCGACGTGGAGGGAGCCGGTCGGGGAGGGGGCGAAGCGGACGCGGGGGGCCGGAGTCATGGGCCTGCGATGATAACTGCCGGCCTCCGGCGTACCCGTATCATCGCCGGCCGTGAGCGCTTCGGAGGTCCCGCGCCGGGAGGCGCTCCTCGCCGACTCCGCCCTCGTCCTCGTGACGGCGATCTGGGGCTCGACGTTCGTCGTCAACGAGCTCGTCCTGAAGGAGACGCCGCCTCTCCTCTTCCTCGCCCTCCGGTACGGGGTCGCGGCGGCGATCCTCGTCGTCCTCGCCCGGGGGCGGCGCCGGACTCCGGGGCTCCTCAGGGACAGCGCCCTCATCGGCGTCCTCCTCGCCGTCGGCATCGGCTGCCAGCTCGTCGGCCAGCTCTTCACGACGGCCTCCAAGGCCGCCTTCATCACCGGCCTCTCCGTGCCCCTCACGGCCGTCGCCGCCTGGGTCCTCCACCGGCAGGTCCCGTCCGGGTCGAACCTCGCGGGGCTCGTCCTCGCCGCCGCGGGCTTCGGCCTCATGTCGTGGCCGACCGGGGCGAAGGGCCTCGACCCGGGCGACCTCCTGGTCTTCCTGACGGCGTTCGTCTACGCGGTCATCTTCGTGGAGCTCGGGGTCGCCTCGCCGAGGCACGACGTGAGGGCCTACTCGGCCGGCCAGATCGTCTTCGCCTTTCTCGGGGTCCTCGCCGCCCGGCTCCTCCTGACCCCGTTCCTCGGCCGGTCCGAGGCGTTCTTCGCCGCCGAGGGGCGTTCCCTCGTCTTCACGCCGAAGCTCCTCCTCGCCATCCTCTGGATGGGGATCGTCGCGTCCGTCGTCACCACCCTCGTCCAGACCTGGGCGCAGGCGCGGATGCCGGCCGTCCACGCGGCGGTGATCTTCGCGCTCGAGCCGGTCTTCACCGCGATCTTCGCGGCCGTGACGCTCGGCGAGCGTCTCGCGGCGCGCGAGTGGTGGGGAGGGGGGCTCGTCCTCCTCGGGATCGTCGTCTCGGAGCTGCGGATCCGGAAGTAGCCCGGCCCTCCCCGAGCGAGGGGAGGCGCCGCGAGGCGACGCGGGGAGGCTCGTGGCGATCCTCCCCGCGTCACCTTCAGTCGAGGGCGAACGTCAGGTTGTAGGCGTAGCCGCCCCTCCCGACGACGAGGACGACGCCGGAGCGGCCGTAGTCGCGCTCGAACGCGCGCGCGACCTCCTCGAGCGTCGCGACCCGCCGGCCGTTCACCGCGAGGAGCGCGTCGCCCCGCTCGAGCCCCTTGCGGTCCGCCGGGGACTGCCGGGCGACGGACGTCACGGCGAGCCCGCCGCGGACCTGGGCCACGGAGATTCCGATCTCGCGCCGGAGGACCTCGAGGCCGAGATCCTCGGGAGCGCGCGCCGCCTTCAGCGTGACGCTCCGGCTCTTCTCCGCCTTCCGGAGCTCGAGCCTCACCGCGCCGCCGGGGGCGACGGCGGAGAGAAGGGTGTCGAAGTCCTCCCGCGACTCCACGGGCCTCCCGTTCAGCGCCACGACGACGTCTCCCGGCTCGACGCCGGCGCCCTCGGCGGGCGAGGAGGGGTAGACGGAGCGGACCCGCATGCCCAGGCCCCGGGAGCTCGGCCGGGCCCGGTCGGCCGTGACGGTCGTCCCGCGGACGCCGACCCAGACCGGCTTGACCTCGCCGAAGCGGAGGAGGTCGTCCGTGATCCTCCGGATGCGCTCGACGGGGATCGCGAAACCGATGGTGTTCGCCCCTCCCACGATCGCGGTGTTGATGCCGATCAGCTCCCCGAGGACGTTGCAGAGCGCCCCGCCCGAGTTCCCCGGGTTGATCGCGGCGTCGGTCTGGATGAAGTCGGTGTAGGTGCGACCCTCCCCCTTCACGGTCCGCTGGAGAGCGGAGACGATGCCCGTGGTGACGGTGTTGGAGAGGCCGAACGGGTTCCCGACGGCGATCGCCGTCTCCCCGATCATCAGGTCGGAGGTCGTCCCGAGGCGCACCGGCCGGAGCCCCTTTCCCTCGACCTTCAGGACCGCGAGGTCGTTGTCGGCATCGGCGCCGAGGAGCTCGGCCTCCAGCTCGCGCCCGTCGGGGGTCGTCACGAAGATCTTCGAGGCCCCCGAGATGACGTGGTCGTTCGTCACGACGATCCCGGAGGCGTCGAGGACGACGCCTGACCCGAGCGATTCCGAGCGCCCGCCGCGACTGCCCGGGCCCCGGAAGTCGTCGTCGAAGAAGCTCGGACGGCGGCCGACGAACCGCTCGGCCGAGATGTTCACGACCGAGGGGCCGATCTGCTCCACGGCCCGGACGATGGCGCTCCGGCGGAGGTCGGCGTCGGCCCGGCGCGCGTCCGGGTCGTTCCGCTGGGCCTCGGCGGGGGGGCCGGCGAGGAGAAACGCGGCGAGGGCGAAGAGGAGGAAGCGTCTTGACATCTCTGAAAACGGCCTCAAAATAAAGTTACTTTAGTTGAATGAGGATTTCAACATTTTAACCCAACGACAGAGGAAGGCGATCGAGGCGATGGTGGAGATCGGGCTGAAAGGGACGGACCGGAGCGCTGCCGATCTGGCAGGGCTCCTCGCCCTCTCGCGAGAATCGGTCCACCAGCTGCTCGCCCCGTACGTCCGGGCCGGTCTCCTCGTCGCCGTTCGCGGCCGGACGGGGGGGTACCGGGCCGGCGAAGGGCTCCTCGAGACGCCCATCGCGAACGTCCTCGCCCCGTTTTCCGGGCCCGCGCCCCGTCCCTCGGGGGAGGGACGGTCGGGCCTGGAACGCCTCGTCGACACCCTCGAGTGCGAAGCGGCCGGGGCGCGCCGGGCCGTCTACGAGCGGACCACCGTCGGCGACCTGGTGAGCCGCCTGCGCGCCGAGAGAGAAGTCCCCGACTGGGAGATCTGACCCGGGGAGACCCGGAACCACGGAGGCCGAAATGCGAATCGCATCCGACATCACGAAGCTCATCGGCAACACCCCCCTCGTCCGCCTGAACCGGATGGCGAAGGACTCGGCCCCGGGCGCGATCGTCGCGGCGAAGCTGGAGTACTTCAACCCCGCCAACTCGGTGAAGGACCGCATCGGCGTCGCCATGATCGAGGCCCTCGAGCGCGACGGAAGGGCGACGCCCGGGAAGACGGTCCTCGTCGAGCCGACCTCGGGGAACACGGGCATCGGGCTCGCCTTCGCCGCCGCAGCGAAGGGGTACCGGCTGATCCTGACGATGCCCGAGTCGATGTCTCTCGAACGGCGGAAGGTCCTCCGCCTCCTCGGCGCCGAGCTCGTCCTCACGCCGGCACCCCTCGGGATGAAGGGGGCCATCGCGAAGGCGGGGGAGATCCTCGAGGGCCTCGGCCCCGACGGCGTCATGCCGCAGCAGTTCGAGAACCCGGCGAACCCCGCGATCCACGAGGCGACGACGGCGCCCGAGCTCTGGAACGACACCGACGGCGGGATGGACGTCTTCGTCGCGGGCGTCGGCACGGGAGGCACGCTCTCCGGCGTCGGCCGGTACTGGAAGCCGAAGAAGCCCTCCCTGAAGATCGTCGCGGTCGAGCCGGTCCACTCGCCGGTCCTCTCCGGCGGCGCTCCGGGGCCGCACAAGATCCAGGGGATCGGGGCCGGCTTCATTCCGAAGAACCTCGACACGTCCTTCGTCGACGAGGTCGTGCAGGTGACGAACGACCAGTCGTTCGCGTACTCCCGCCGCCTCGCGAAGGAGGAAGGGATCCTCGCCGGGATCTCCTCCGGCGCGGCGGCCTTCGCGGCGCTCGAGGTCGCGAAGCGGCCGGAGAGCGCGGGGAAGCTGATCGTCTTCGTGATCCCGTCGACTTCCGAGCGGTACATCTCGACCGACCTCTTCAAGGAAGACGAGCCGGCCCCCGCCGGGTCGACGATCTGAGCGGACGGGGCGGCGGGGAGGGCTCGCCCCGCCGCCTCACTTCACGTCGATCGGCGCCGGACCCGGGCCCGTGATGCGGATGCTCTTCGGGCGCACCTCTTCCCGCTTCGGGAGCTCGACGACGAGGAGGCCGTTGACGAACGTCGCCGAGATCCGTTCCTCGTCGACGTTCGCGGGAAGCCGGAACGCGCGCGAGAAGCGCCCGTAGCTCCGCTCCACGCAGTGGTAGCGCGCCTCGTCGACCTCCTTCTCGAAGCGGCGCTCGCCGTCGAGGGTCAGGACGCCGTCCTCGAAGCGGAGGTGGATCTGCTCCTCGGTGAAGCCGGGCAGCTCGGCCGTCAGGACGACCCGGTCCCGCTTCTCGAGGACGTCGACCGGCGGCGCCCAGGCCGGTGCGAGCGCCTCGTCCTCGCGGCGGGAGCTCCCGGAGATCGTGTCGTCGAAGATCCGGTTCATCCGTTCCTGGAGCGTCGCGAGCTCCCGGAATGGGTCGTAGCGGCGAACGGCGGTCATGGTGTCCTCCTTGCGGGCTTCCGCTAGGCCACGGGGCCGGGGACGGGGGTCTCGACGGAGAAGGCGACGCCGCCACCGGAGGCGCCGGCGTCGAGGGTGACGGTGGCCCCGCCCGGCACCGTCCCGGAGAGGAGGCGGAGGGCGAGCGGGTCCTGGACGAGCTTCTGGATGTTCCTCTTCAGCGGACGGGCGCCGTAAACGGGGTCGAAGGCCTTCTCGGCGAGAAGGCGGCGGGCCGCTTCGGTCCACTCGAGGCGGATGCCCCGCGGCGAGAGGAGCCCGGCCACCCGCCGGAGCTGGAGGTCCACGATCTGACCGATCTCGTCGAGCGAGAGCCGCCGGAAGACGACGACGTCGTCGATCCGGTTCA
>CAZNSS010000232.1:0-6310 GCA_964575465.1 uncultured Holophagales bacterium
CAGCCGCGCGGCGGCCGCCGCAGCGATCCCGGCCCCGCCGCTGCTCCAGGACTGGCGCGACGCCGTCCTCTACTTCGCCGTCCTCGACCGCTTCGCCGACGGCGACGCGTCGAACGACGCCGACGTCGACGTCTCCAGGAAAGGCACCTTTCACGGCGGTGACGCCAAGGGGCTGACGGCGCACCTCGACGAGATCGCCTCTCTCGGCGTGAACGCCCTCTGGATCACGCCGATCGTCAGGAACACCCCGGGCTTCGTCACCGGGGCGGGCTTCCCCGACTGGGCCTACCACGGCTACTGGGCCGACGACTTCCTCTCGCTCGACCCGCGCTTCGGGAGCGAGGACGACTTCAGGGCCCTCGTCGCCGCGTGCCACGCGCGCGGCATCCGCGTCCTCCTCGACGTCGTCTACAACCACGCCGGCTACGAGTCGAAGTACACGAAGGACCCGAAGACGAAGGGGTGGTTCCGGACGAACGAGAAGGGGGATTGCGGGACGGACGACGTCACGTCGTGCGTCGCCGGCCTCCCCGACTTCAAGACCGAGGACCCCGAGGTCGCGAAGTACCTCCTCGACGCGCAGATCGGATGGGCGAAGCGGCTCGGCGTCGACGGCTTCCGGCTCGACACCGTCAAGCACGTCGCCCACGACTTCTGGACCGAGCACCGGAAGCGGACGCGCGAGGAGGTCGGCAGGAGCTTCTTCCTCCTCGGCGAGGTCTGGGGGGGCGACCCGCAGGTCCTGGACCCCTGGTTCGAGCGGGACGAGATGGACGCCGGCTTCGACTTCGCGTTCCAGGGGAACGCCCTCGCCTTCGTCGAGGGGCGCGGCCGCGCGCTCGCGTTCGACCGCTACCTGAAGTCGCGGGAGAAGGTCCGCCCCGGCTACCTCCTCTCGCACTTCCTCTCCTCGCACGACGTCCCCGGCGGGCTCCATGCGCTCGGCGGGAACGTGGAGCTCTTCCGCCTCGCGGCCGTCCTCCAGATGACGACGGCCGGGATCCCGACGATCTACTACGGCGAGGAGGTCGGCCGCCCCGGGGGCGACTGGCCCGAGAACCGGAGCGACATGCCGTGGGGCGCGAGGGACGTGAAGCCCGGCAAGGGCCTTCCCCGGAACGAGGCGCTCCGGGCCGACTACGTGAAGCTCGTCGCGATCCGCAAGGCGCAGCCCGCGCTCCGGCGCGGGACGCACCAGGGGCTCGTCACGACTGGAGACGGCTACGTCTTCCTCCGCCGCGACGCGGAGTCGAAGAGCGCCGTCGCCGTCGCCGTGAACCGCGGCGCCGAGCCCGTCCCGGTCTCCTTCCCCGCCCCCGAGGAGTGGGGCGGAAAGGCGCCGAAGGACCTCTTCGGCAGCCTCGCCGCCACCCTCGCCGACGGTCTCGTCTCGCTCACCCTTCCGCCCCGGAGCGCCGCCATCCTGGCGCCCGGCGCCTGACACGAGGAGGCTCCTCTTATGGCCGAAGTCGTCTTCAAGGAGATCGCCAAGCGTTACGGCGACGTCTCCGTCATCGAGGGGCTGAACCTCGCCATCCGCGACCACGAGTTCATGGTCCTCGTCGGGCCGTCGGGCTGCGGCAAGTCGACGGCCCTCCGGATGATCGCGGGGCTCGAGGAGATCTCCGACGGCACCATCGCGATCGGCGACCGCGTCGTGAACGAGGTGGCCCCGAAGGACCGCGACATCGCCATGGTCTTCCAGAGCTACGCGCTCTACCCGCACATGACGATCCGCGAGAACCTCGAGTTCGGCCTGAAGATCCGCAAGACGCCCAAGGCCGAGATGGACAAGCTCGTGAACGAGGCCGCCGAGATGCTCGGCATCACGCAGCTCCTCGACCGCAAGCCGAAGCAGCTCTCGGGAGGCCAGCGGCAGAGGGTCGCGGTCGGGCGGGCCATCACCCGCAAGCCCGCCGTCTTCCTCTTCGACGAGCCCCTCTCGAACCTCGACGCCAAGCTCCGCGTCCAGATGCGCGCCGAGATCAGCAAGCTCCAGAACCGCCTGAAGACGACCACGGTCTACGTCACCCACGACCAGGTCGAGGCGATGACCATGGGCGACCGGATCGCCATCATGAAGGACGGCAAGCTCCAGCAGGTGGGGACGCCGCTCGAGGTGTACGAGCAGCCCGCGAACCTCTTCGTCGCCGCCTTCATCGGCACGCCGCCGATGAACTTCGTCAAGGCGACGCTTGCCGACGGCGGAACCACGCTGAAGACCCCATCGTTCTCCCTCCCGGTGGCGCAGGCGTTCCGGGCCCTGACCTCCGGCAAGGACGGCAAGGCCCTCGTCGTCGGGATCCGCGCCGAGAACCTCGGCGACGGCAGCCGCCCCGTCCGCGGCGAGAGCGCCCGGATCCCGGCGACCGTCGAGGTCGTCGAGCCGCTCGGCCACGAGGTCCTCGTCTACGCCCGGGTCGGCGGCGACGACCTGATCGTCGCCAAGGTCGACCCGCACCGGGCGCCCGCGGTCGACGCGAAGATCGAGCTCGTCGTCGAGCTCGAGACCCTCCACCTCTTCGACGCCGCGACGGAACGCCGTCTGACGGCCTAAACACCGGAGGCACACGCATGAAGCTCTCCCGCCTCGCCCTCCCCGTCCTCTTCGCCGCCCTCGCGGCGCCGGCCCTCGCCCAGAAAGAAGTCGTCGTCTGGCATGCCTATCGCGCCGAGGAGAAGGCCGCCCTCGAGAAGGTCGTCGCGGCCTACAACGCGGCGAACGCGGCCAAGGGCGTCAAGGTGACGACGCTCGCCGTCCCGTACGACGCCTTCGCCGACAAGATCACCGCCGCCGTCCCGCGCGGCAAGGGCCCCGACATCTTCATCTACGCCCAGGACCGCCTCGGCGGCTGGATCGAGGCCGGCAAGACCGTCGAGCCGATCGACTTCTTCCTCGACAAGGCGACGACGGACCGCTACATCCCGACGACGATGGAGGCGATGACCTACCGGGGCACGGTCTACGGCCTGCCGCTCAACTACAAGGTCATCACGCTCATCTACAACAAGAAGCTCCTCCCGACGCCCCCGAAGACGTCCAAGGAGCTCGTCGCGATGGCCAAGAAGCTCACCGACGCCAAGTCGGGCCGCTTCGGCCTCGCCTACTCCTACTCCGACTACTACTACCACGCCGCCCTCCAGAACGCCTTCGGTGGACGGGCCTTCGACCCCGGCCCGAAGCCCGCCCTGAACGCCCCCGAGAACGTGAAGGCGCTCGAGCTCCTCATGCGCTGGTTCACGGTCGACGGGATCCTCCCCGCCGAGCCGTCGACGGCCCTCATCACGTCCCTCTTCAACGGCGGCAAGGCCGCGATGGTCTTCTCCGGCCCCTGGTTCCTCGGCGAGATCGCCAAGGACATCGACTTCGGCCTCGCGCCCCTCCCGACGATCGACGAGGCGGGCGGCAAGCCGATGCGCCCCTGGATGACGGTCGAGGGGGTCTACGTGACGGCCCCCTCCGCGAACAAGGACGCCGCCTACGCCTTCGCGAAGTACATCACCGACACGCCCCAGGCCAAGGTGATGGCGGTCGAGGGGCGCCAGACCCCCGCGAACAAGGCCGTCTACTCCGACCCGGCCGTCTCGGGCGACGCGATCCTCTCGGCCTTCCGAAAGCAGGTCGAGGTCGCCGTCCCGATGCCGAACCTCCCTGAGATGACGATGGTCTGGTCGCCGGCCACGACGGCGATGAACACGATCGTCAAGAAATCCGCGGCGCCGAAGGCGGCGATGGACCAGGCGCAGCAGGCCGTGCTGAAGGACGTCGCCGCGCTGAGGAAGAAGTAACGTGAGCGAACGGCCGGACGAGAACCGAAGGGAGCCCTCGCACCGGCTCCGGTTCGGGGCCGGCCTCCTCGTCGGCGCGATCCTCGTCGCCGCGGTCGGACACAGGCTCCTGACCACCTCGCTCGGCGAGACGGCCCGCTTCGGCGAGGACCGTCGCGCCGTCATCTCCCTCCGCGCCCTGACCGATGTCGTCGCCAGGGCGGGCAGCGGCGAGGCCGTCCGGACCGTCGTCGCCGAGTTCGCGAAGGGACAGCCGCAGGTCGCCGCGACGCGCGTCGTCCTCTTCGACGGGATCTCCCTCGAGGCCTCGACCGACCCCGCCGACTCCGGCGAGAACGCGGCCCCGCGGCGCCTGAAGCGCGAGGAAAAGGACCTCTATGACCGCGGGCAGCGCCTCCGCGCCTCCATCGAGACGAACCGGCAGGAGGGCGGCGGGAGGAAGGACGAAGTCGAGAAGGAGAGGCTTCCCGACGGCTCCGTGTCGCTCGCCGCGCCGATCGAAAAGGACGGCGAGGTCGTCGGGCTGGTCGAGAACCGGCGCGTCCCGCCCCCTCCGGCGCCGCGCCCGTCGCTCCTGACGACGCTCTCCTACGTCGTGGCCCCCGTCGTCCTCTTCGCGCTCCTTTCCCTCGTCGTCGGCGAAAAGCGGGTGCCGCTCGGCATCCTCGCGGCGCTCCTCCTCGCCGGGACCGCCTGGGGCTACGGGGCGCAGTCGTGGGCGAAGCTCTCCCGGGCGCGAACGTCCCTCGAGGCCGACGTCGCCGAGCAGGTGAAGACCTCCGCCGGGAGGGCCCAGGAGCTTCTCGGCGCGCTCCCGACCCCCGCCCCCGAAACCGCCGCCGCGACGGCCCCCGCTCCCCTCGACCCCGCCTCCTGGGACTCCGACGCCTTCCGCCGGCCGCTGGGCCTCTCCGACGGCGCGGGGCACGTCGACGCGGCGAAGGTCGCCTCCGCGCTCGGAGCGGCGAAGGCGACCGTGAGGAGGACGACCCTCCTCCTCGGGGCGCTCGCGCTCGTTCTCCTCGGGTTCGTCGGCCTCGGCGGCCTCGCCGCGCTCCTCGGGACGCTGAAGACCCACCGCGTCGCCTACTCCTACGTCCTCCCGGCGATGGTCGGGATGGTCCTCCTCGTCTTCTTCCCCTTCGTCTACGGCATCGTCCTCTCGTTCACGGACCAGACGATCTACAACTCCAACGCGCCCCTCACCGAGATCTGGGTCGGCTTCAAGAACTACGTCTCGATCATCACGGACTTCAACGTCGCCCGGACGGCCGCCGACGGCGGCCTCGTCTTCAACTACCAGAATTTCTACTGGACGCTCTGGGTCACGATCGCCTGGACGGTCACGAACGTGACGTACGGCGTCGTGGTCGGGCTGATCCTGGCGCTCATCCTGAACACGAAGGGCCTCGCGCTGAAGCCGGCCTACCGCGTCCTCCTGATCCTCCCCTGGGCCATGCCGAACTACATCACGGCCCTCATCTGGCAGGGAATGTTCCACCAGCAGTTCGGCGTCGTGAACCAGGTCGTCCAGATGTTCGGGATGGACCCGGTCTCGTGGTTCGAGAAGCCGGCCACGTCGTTCTTCACGGCGTGGGCGACGAACGGGTGGCTCAGCTTCCCGTTCATGATGGTCATCTCCCTCGGCGCCCTCCAGTCGATCCCCTCCGACCTCTACGAGGCGGCGCGTGTCGACGGCGCGACACGCTGGCAGCAGTTCCGCGCGATCACGCTCCCGTCGCTCAAGCCCGCGCTCGTCCCGGCGGTCATCCTCTCGGTCGTCTGGACCTTCAACATGTTCAACATCATCTACCTCGTCACCGCGGGAGAGCCGGCCGGGTCGACCGAGATCCTCATCACGCAGTCGTACAAGTTCGCGTTCCAGAAGTACCAGTACGGTTACGCCGCGGCCTACTCGACCGTGATCTTCGGGATCCTGCTGATCTACGGCGTCTTCCAGAACCGGATGACCAAAGCCACGGAGGCGATATGAGCCTGTTCCGCTCCCGCTCCCGGGCCGGCGCCGACGAGCCGCCGCACTTCCCGATGCACGTCCTCCTCGTCCTGGCCACGCTCTACGCGATCTACCCGGTCCTCTGGGTCCTCTCGATCGCCTTCTCGGGCAAGCAGAGCCTCGCCATCGCCGACGTGCCGTCCAACCCGACGTTCTGGGACCGCCTGCGCGCCGTGATCCCGTGGCCGGCCGAGGTCTCCCTCTCGAACTTCACGTCGGTCTTCTCGGACCAGCCGTTCTCGACGTGGATCCTCAACAGCGCCATCGTCTCCATCGCCACGACGATCCTCGGCGTCTTCCTCGCGTGCACGGCGGCCTACGCCTTCTCCCGGTTCCGGTTCCCGGGGCGCCAGGCGGGGATGATGTCGTTCCTCGTCTCCCAGATGTTCCCCGGGACGCTCATGCTCATCCCCCTCTACATCATCCTCGTGAAGTGGCTGAACCTCGGGAGCACGCGGACGGGCCTCGTCCTCGCCTACTCGACGGTGGCGATCCCGTTCTGCGTCT
>CAZNSS010000233.1:0-6306 GCA_964575465.1 uncultured Holophagales bacterium
GCTCCCGGACGAGCCCCCCGCCGAGAAACCCCGCCGCTGGGGCGACCGTTCCGCGACGATCGACGGCGTGAGGCTTCTCGGGAAGGACGGCGTCGAGCGTTACGCCTTCCGCACCGGGGAGCCCGTCACCGTCGAGATCGCGGCGACCCCCGCGCGGCGGCTCGACGACTTCGTCTTCGGCATCGGCCTCTTCACGCCCGAGGACGCCTGCGTCCACGGCACGAACACCGAGATCGACGGCCTCCGGCCCGGGCGGTTCGACGGGCCGGCGCGCGTCCGCCTCACCCTCGCCCGCTGCGACCTCGGGGCCGGGACGTACCTCCTCGACGTGGCGGTCCACGCGCGGAACGGCACGCCGTACGACTACTGGCGGGGCGCCTGCCGCTTCCGCGTCGACTCGCCCCGTACCGAAGCCGGCGTCTGGTCCCCGGAGCGGGCCTGGGCCGCCGAGGGAGGAGTCTCGTGGTCCCGTACCTGACGAGCGGGAGCCGGTTCCGCGCGGAGCCCCTTCCGGCCGCCTCGCGCGTCGTCCTCTGGCTGCTCTTCGTCTCCGCCGTGACCCTCCTCGTCGTCGAGACGGGGCACACTCCCTTCTTCGAGCCCGACGAGTCGCGCTACGCCGAGATCCCGCGCGAGATGCTCGCGACGGGCGACCTCGTCGCCCCGCACCTGAACGGCTACCGGTACTACGAGAAGCCGCCGCTCCACTACTGGGCGGTCGCGGCCTCCATGGCCCTCTTCGGCGAGGAGGAGTGGGCCGCGCGCCTCCCGGTGAAGCTCTCCGCCGCGGGGATGGTCCTCGTGACGGTGCTCTTCTGCCGGAGGCGCTACGGGGAGAGGGTCGCCCTCCTGGCGGGCCTCGTCGTCGCGACCTCGTTCCTCGTCGTCGCGCTCGCCCGGCTCAACATCATCGACCCGCCGCTTTCGCTCGCCGTCGCGACGGCCGCCTTCTCCTTCGCCTCGTTCCAGGAGCACGAGAGGGCGGGCGACCGGGCGCGGGCCCGCGTCTCGCTCTACCTCCTCCACTTCTCCTGCGCGGCGGCCGTGATGCTCAAGGGGCTCGTCGGGCTCGTCCTTCCGGGGGGGGCGATTCTCGTCTGGGCCCTCCTCTCGAGGCGGCTCGCCGTCGTCCTGAAGCTCTTCTCGCCCGGGCCGCTCGCCCTCTTCCTCGTCCTCGTCCTGCCGTGGCACGTCGCCATCGCGCGGCGGGACGCCGACTGGTTCGACTTCTACGTCGTCGGCGAGCACTTCCGGCGCTACTTCGAGAGCGGTCACCGGCGCGGCGCGTCCTCCCTCCTGTTCGTCCTCGTCCTCCTCGGCGGGCTGATCCCCTGGACCCCTTTCCTGGGACGGCTCGCAGGGGCCTTCCCCTCGCTTCGCCGGGGGGAGTGGCGGGAGAGGGGAGCCGAGGCGTACCTCCAGGTCTTCTGGATCCTCGTCCTCGTCTTCTTCTCCCTCTCCCGGTCGAAGCTCGTCCCCTACATCCTCCCGGTGTGGCCGGCCGTGGCGGTCCTCGTCGCCCTCGGCCTCGAGAGGGCCCGGCAGCGGGGGACCGCGCTCCTGAAGGAGCGCTGGGCCGCGGGCGTCCTCTTCGGCGTTCTCGCGGGCCTCGTCGCCGCCGTGGCCTTCGGGGCGGGGCTGGCGGGCCGCTACGGCGTGACGACCGAGGCCGTTCTCGCGACGGCCTTCCTCGCCGCCGGCGCGCTCGTGAACCTGCTGCCGGCCCGGACCGACTCCCGTTCCCAGCGCCGTCCCCTCTCGACGGAACGGCTCGTCCTCTCGGTGGCCGTTCCGTGGCTCGGGTTCGTCGCGTCGATCGTCTTCGCCCTGCCGTCCGTCGCCCGCTCGGTCACTCCCTGGCCGCTGGTGGCCGTCCTGAAGCGCGAGCTGCGCGCCGACGACCTCCTCCTCCAGAAGGGGCACTACGTCCAGGCGCCGGCCTTCTACGCGAAGCGGCTGACGCCGATCGCCGACCTCCCGTGGAGCGAGCTCGACTTCGGGCGCGAGGAGGCGAGAAAGCGCGGCCTCTACCTTTCCGACGAGGAGTTCGCCCGGAAGTGGAACGGGCCCGCGAGGGTCCTCTGCGTCGTCCACTTCGGAAGGCTCCGGGATTTCGGGAACCCCCAGAAGGGGCTCTCGCTCCCCCGGATCCTGGCGCAGAGCGGCAACGGCAAGTACTTCCTCGTCTCGAACAAGCCCTGAAGGCGTCAGGGTCGGGAAGCGGGGCGCTCTCCCCTAGAATCGGCACCGCGTGACGAACCGTTCGCTCGTCTCCCGCAAGGTGTCGATCGTCATCCCCGTCTTCAACGAGGAGGCGAACCTGCCGCGACTCCTGCCGAGGCTCGTCCCGGTCCTCGAGGGGATGGGGCGCCCCTGGGAGGTCGTGTTCGTCGACGACGGCTCGCGCGACCGGTCGCTCCGCCTCCTCGTCGCGGCGGCGCGGGAGCACCCCGGCCGCGTGAAGGCGGTGGAGCTCCTCCGGAACGCCGGCCAGCACATGGCGATCATGGCGGCCTTCGCCGAGACCGACGGCGAGTACGTCGTCACGCTCGACGCGGACCTCCAGAACCCGCCGGAGGAGATCCCGAAGCTCGTGGCGAAGATGGACGACGGGTACGACGTCGTCGGGACCGTGAGGACCAACAGGAAGGACAGCCTCTTCCGGAAGGCGGCCTCGCGCCTCGTGAACCGCACGACCGGGCTCCTGACCGGCATGCGCCTCGGCGACTACGGCTGCATGCTGCGCGGCTACCACCGGGACGTCGTCGACGTGATGACGGCCTCCGGCGAGTTCTCGACGTTCATCCCCGCTCTCGCACAGCTCTACGCCCGCAGGCCCGTGGAGATCGAGGTCGCCCACGAGGAGCGGGCCGAGGGAGAGTCGAAGTACTCCCTCCTCCGCCTGGTCCGCCTCAACTTCGACCTGATGACCGGCTTCTCGGTCGTCCCGCTCCAGCTCTTCGGCCTCCTCGGGTTCCTGACCGCGTTCTTCGGCGTCGCGTTCGGCGTCTTCCTCCTCGTCCGGCGGCTCCTCGTCGGGGCCGAGGTGGAGGGGGTCTTCACGCTTTTCGCGCTCGCTTTCCTCGTGATGGGCGTCATCATGGCGGGCGTCGGGATGGTCGGCGAGTACGTCGGCCGGATCTACCAGCAGGTGCGCGGCCGGCCACGCTTCCTCGTGCGCCGCGTCCACGAGGGAAAGGAGGAGCCATGAGCGGAATCGTCATCGCCTCGTACGGCGACGTCGGGTACCGCTGCACGAAGTGGCTCCTCGATTCCGGGGAGCCCGTCCGGCTCGTCTACACGCACCCCGACGCCCCCGGCGAGGTGCGGTGGTGGGAGTCCGTCGCCGACCTCGCGCGCTCGCGCGGGGTGCCGGTGAAGGTCGTGGACTCCCTCGACGCGCCGTCGGAGGAGGCGGTCATCCGGGCCGCCGAGCCCGATTTCCTCTTCTCCTTCTACTTCCGGAAGATGATCCCGGCGCGGGTCCTCGCGATCCCCTCGAGGGGGGCCCTCAACATGCACGGCTCCCTCCTCCCCGCCTTCCGGGGGCGCTCGCCGGTGAACTGGGCGATCCTGAAGGGAGCCCCGGCCACGGGCGCCTCGCTCCACTACATGACCGCGAAGCCCGACGCGGGCGACCTCGTCGACCAGGAGCGGGTCCCGATCGACCCGGACGACGACGCGCTGACGGTCGCCCGCCGCGTCACGGAGGCGGCGGTCGTCGTCCTCGCGCGGAGCTGGCCGAAGCTGAAGGACGGGACGGCCCCCCGCTTCCCGCTCGATCTCTCGAAGGGCTCCTACTTCGGAGGCCGAAAGCCCGAGGACGGTCTCGTCGACTGGTTCCGCCCGGCGCAGGAGGTCCACGACCTCGTCCGTGCCGTGACCCGCCCCTGGCCCGGCGCCTTCACCGACGCCTTCGGCCCGCGCGTGATGATCTGGAAGACCCGCCTCTCCGGCTACGGCGGCCACGACACCTTCCCCGGGAAGATCGAGCTGACGGAGCGTTCCGTCATCGTCTACTGCGGCGACGACCGCCCCGTGGAGATCCTCCTGGCGAGCCCCGAGGGGCAGCAGGACATGAACGAGACCGCCTTCCGGGCCTGGGTCCTGGCCCGCGGCTGAGGCGGCCGGAAAGGCCCGATGCGCGTCCTCGTCCTCGGAGTCAACGGATTCATCGGCAACGCCCTCACGCGGCGCATCCTCACCACCACCGACTGGCAGGTCTTCGGCCTCGACGTCGGCAGCGACCGGATCGAGGAGTTCCTCGGCGAGAAGCGCTTCCGCTTCCTCGAGGGCGACATCGCCATCAACCGCGAGTGGATCGAGTACCACGTCAAGAAGTGCGACGTCGTCCTCCCGCTCGTGGCGATCGCGACCCCCGCGACCTACGTCAAGAACCCCCTCTCCGTCTTCGAGCTCGACTTCGAGGAGAACCTCCGCATCGTCAAGATGGCGGCGAAGTACGGCAAGCGGGTCGTCTTCCCGTCGACCTCCGAGGTCTACGGCATGTGCCCCGACGGCGAGTTCGACGAGGACTCCTCGCCTCTCGTCTACGGGCCGATCCGCAAGGAGCGCTGGATCTACTCCGCCTCCAAGCAGCTCCTCGACCGCGTCATCTGGGCGATGGGGAACGCGAGCGGCCTGCGCTTCACGCTTTTCCGCCCGTTCAACTGGTACGGGCCGCACCTCGACGACGTCGACGCCCCGAAGGAGGGGTCGAGCCGCGTCCTGACGCAGTTCCTCCACAACATCCTCTACGGCGTCCCGATCAAGCTCGTCGACGGCGGCCACCAGCGGCGCTGCTTCACGTTCATCGAGGACGGCATCGACGGCCTGATGAAGATCCTCGTGAACGAGGCCGGCTGCGCCGACGGCCAGATCTTCAACCTCGGGAACCCCGCGGCCGACCTCTCGATCCGCGAGCTCGCTCACCGGCTCCTCGAGGCCGTCGGGACCTACGAGAGGTTCGCCCCGCTCGCAAGGGGCGCACAGATCGTCGAGGTCTCCTCGGCCGAGTACTACGGCGCGAACTACCAGGACATCACGACGCGCGTTCCCTCGATCCGCAAGGCGAAGGAGTGCCTCGGCTGGGAGCCGGCCACGGACTTTTCGACGGGCCTCGGGAAGACTCTCGACTTCTACCTCTCGGGGCGGACGACGCCCGAGGTGTAGCGTCCCCGCTCCGCGCCTCGCCCTCAAGGTCGACGTCGACACCCTCCGCGGGACGGTCGAGGGGGTCCCCCGCCTCCTCGACCTCCTCGCCCGGCACGGCGCGCGCGCGACG
Organism: uncultured Holophagales bacterium; assembly: GCA_964575465.1. Classification (GTDB taxonomy): domain Bacteria; phylum Acidobacteriota; class Thermoanaerobaculia; order UBA5066; family UBA5066; genus UBA5066. The sequence continues at coordinate 5,285 of CAZNSS010000233.1, forward strand.
TTCCTCTTCTCCGTCGGCCCCGACTCCACGGGGAAGGCGGTGAAGCGCGTCTTTCGGCGAGGCTTCGTGAAGAAGGTGATGAGCGCCTCTCCCGCCGCCTCCTACGGCCTCGCGACGATGCTCTACGGGACCCTCCTCCCCGCTCCCGACATCGGGAAGAGGAAGGAGGCCGTCGCGAGGATGCGCGAGGCCGCCGCGGCGGGGCACGAATGCGGCGTCCACGCCTGGGACCACGTCGACTGGCACGACCGGCTGCCGGGAATGGACCGGGGAGAGGTCTTCGAGACGTTCGGCCGGGCGGCGGACCGCTTCGCCGAGATCCTCGGCCGCCCCGCGGAGGTCGCCGGGGCCCCCGGCTGGACGGCGAACGGGCTCTCGATCGAAGCGTACGAGGCTCGCGGGATCCGCGTCGCCTCGGACACGCGCGGCGGCGTCCCCTTCCGCCCGATCCGCGCGGACGGCACGCCCGCCTCGCTCGTCGAGGTCCCCTCGACGCTCCCGACGCTCGACGAGCTCCTCGCCCTCGAGGAGTTTCGCGGCGAGAGGCGGGAGGAGACGGTCCGCTTCCTCCGGCGGGCCGTGGCGGATGCGCCGGGAGTCAGCGTCCACTCGGTCCACACCGAGATCGAGGGGGGGGCCGCATTCGCCGCTCTTTTCGCGCGCCAGCTCGAGGCCTGGGCCTCCGACGGCGTCACCTTCGTGACGCTCTCGGACGTCGCCGCCTCCGCCGACACGCTGCCGGCGCGGCCGCTCCGCGTCACGACGGTCCGCGGGCGCGCGATCCCGGTGACCACCGGCGAGCCTCCGAGCTGAAGACCGGGGGACGACGGGGGCTGGGGTCAGGTCTCGAATGGTGTATTGTTTCAAACAATACACCATTCGAGACCTGACCCCCGGGAAGTGGCCCCGTGAAGCCCGGGACCTTCAGTCCGCGAGGAGGACCTCGACGCGGGAGGTGCCGGGCGGGAGCGGGACGCCGACGAGGTGGAGCTGCGCCGCGAAGACCGTGGCCTCGCGGCCGT
>CAZNSS010000234.1:0-6287 GCA_964575465.1 uncultured Holophagales bacterium
AACAGCTCCGGCATCACGATCCAGGTCTTCGACGCCAAGGGGCTCGTCGTCGGCGTGGACGCCTCGCAGTCCTATTCGCCCGCCATGAGCCCCTACTACAAGCAGCAGAACTTCCGCGACTCCATGGCGGCCCTCGCCTACGAGACCGGCGGAAGTCTCGTCGAGAACCGGAACGTCTTCAGCGCCGACCTCGACCGCATCTACCGGGAAGCGAGCAGCTACTACTCCGTCGGGGTCACGCTCGCCGGCGCCGCCGCGGCGGACCCGAGAAAGAGCGCGATGCGCAAGGTCGAGATCCGGACGACCCGCCCCGGGGTCGTCGTCCGTACCCGGACCGGTTTCGGCCCGAAGTCGGGCGACGCGGCGGCGGTCGACCGCGTGGAGATGGCACTCCTGACCCCCGGCGCGATCGGCGACTTCCAGGCGGCGCTCCGGATCGGCGCCCTCGAGAGCAAGGGCGGGGTCGGCCGCCGCGTGGCCCCCTACGAGGTCCTCGTCCCGATCTCCGAGCTGACGTTCCGGGACGAGGGGGGAACGAGGACGGCCGTCATCGAGGTGACCATCGCGGCCGTCGAGGACACCGGGGCACGGTCCTCGATCAAGCCCGAGCGGACGACGGTGTCCGTCCCCGCCGCGGGCTGGGAGAAGGCGAAGTCCGAGGCCTTCGTCTACCGCGGGCAGCTGAAGACCGGGAAGGGAAATCTCCGGTTCGTCGCCGGAGTCCGCGACGTCGCCTCGGGTCGCATGGCCCTCGCTTCGGCCGACGTCCGGGTCGAGTAGCCCTCCCGACCGGAGCGCCAGAACAGAGAGGGCCCCGGCTCGCGCCGGGGCCCTCCTTTCGTTCGGGATCGGAAGACGGGTCTACTTCTTCGGGGCCGGGGCCTTCGGCGCGGCCGGGGCCTTGGGCGCGGCCGGGGCCGCGGGCGGAGCGAGCAGTGTGAAGGGCGCCTTCGATTCGACGGTCTTCCCGGAGACGACGTCCGTCAGCTTCAGGATCAGCGCGTACTCGCCGGGACGGAAGTAGTCGCCCACGTTGACGTCGACGATGGCCCCCGCGAGGTCGACGATGAGGGCGGCTGACCCTCCCTGCATCTCCGGGACGAGCATCGGCTCGTCCGGCGGCTGGGGAACGTCGATCGTCGAGCCGCTCTTCGGCTTGATCGAGATCGTCCGCCTCAGGATGAGCTTCTTCGTGGCCGGGTCGACCGAGGGGTTATAGAGCCGCGCCACGTAGGCGAGGCCGTCGGTCTTCTGGAGCTTGTTGTCGCCGCGGGTCACGAACTTCCGGGTGGAGTAGACGAAAGCGTCGTCCGGCTTCGACCCCTCGGCCGGCATGTCGTTGCAGGCGAGGAGGAGCGGCGAAAGCCCGAGCTCGGCCGGGAGAGGCGGGACGTTCGCCATTCGGCGGACCGAGACCTTCGGCGCGCCGGACGCGTCGAAGACGATCACGGCGACATCGTAGTCGCCCGCCTCGAGCGGGAGCGACATGTCGACGAACGACTCGCCCTTGGACTTCTGGAGGACGGCGGCCTCCTCGCGCCGGGCCGCGTCCTTGCCGTCCTTGGACTTCACGAGGACGGCGACCTTCGGTGCCGGGGCGGCGGGAGCAGCGGCGTCGGCCGGCGCGGCGGCCTCCGCGGGGACGGCGAGCTGGAACTGGAGCCGGGTCGCCTTGTCGCTGTAGGCGAGCGGGAAGAGCGTGACGTCTCCCTGCGGCTCCCTGGCCAGGAGCGCCTCGAGCGCCTCGCGGACGGGGGCGGAGAGGACCGGGCCCTTCGCGGCCTCGGCCGCGGCCTCGACGGCCGCCTTCTGCTCGGCCTCGAACTGCTCGCGCGTCTTGTAGACGGGCGGCTGGGTCATGTCGGGGTTGACGAGAGCGGCCGCGACCGCCTTCTTCCAGAGCTTCTTCACGTCGCCCGGCTTGTCGACCGACTCCGTGAGAGCGGTCTGGTCGGTCGTGAAGGTGAGGACGAGCGTCTTCAGGCCGGTCCACGCCGGAAGCTGGGCCGCCTCGTACTGGAACTGGGTCCGGATCGTCATGCCGCCACCCGCCGTGGAGAGGAAGCGGCCGTCGCCCTCGTTGGCGCCGGCGCCCGCCCCCGTCCCGAGCGAGGACTCCATCTTGGAGGGCATCGCCTTCGGCACGCCGAGGAGGATGAGGGCTTTCCCGCGCTCCGTGAGGGCGCCCCGCTTCTTGCCGAGGGCGAAGTTCTTGTCGGCCTCGGCGACGAGGGCGTCGAAGCGGAGCTTGAAGACGTTCTGGGCCTGCGTCTTGTATTCGGGGTGTCGACGGCCCCAGAAGAGGCTGTAGAACTTGTCCGCCTCCTCGTCGGTCCTGATCTCCTTCCAGGCCTTCCGATCGTCGTCGGTGGCGTAGTAGGTGAACTCGGGGGACTTGTCCCAGTCCTTGAATTTCTCCAGCTCGGCGGCCGCGGGAAGCGCGAGCGCCACGAGCGGGACGAGGGTCGCGAGAAGCCGAAGCTTTCTCATCCGCGTGGTCCTTTCAGGGGGGGTTCGCCGGAACCGGCGCATCCTTGGAACTATACCCCAGGGAGGGCGGCCGGCCCCCTCCGGGCGCCTCTTTCGTGCCGGTCAGCCCCCCTCGAGGAGGGACCGGATCTGGACGTCGTCGGGCCGCAGCTTCTCGGCCTTGTGGAGCGCGCGCCGGGCCGCCGAGTCGTTTCCGAGCGCCCGCTCGGCCCGGGCGACTCCGAGGAGCGCCTCGAAGAGGGTCGGCGACTCGCGGTGCGCCCGGCGGTAGGCCTTGAGCGCACCCTTCGGGTTCCCGCCCGCGATCTCGAGGTCCCCCTGGACGACGAAGAGGTAGGCGGAGGCGTCCCGCGTGTTCGCGGCGGCGAGCGCCGCCCGCGCCTCCGCCATCCTCCCCTGCTCGATGTAGAGGGCCGCGAGGTTGTGGAGGAGCGCGGGGCGGTGGGGGTCGATCTCGAGGCCCCGCCGGAACGCGGCGAGCGCCCCCTCGAGGTCCCCCTGCCGCCACCTCACGATGCCGAAGTTCGAGAGGAGGTCGGGAAGGGTCGGGTCGAGCTTCGTGGCCCGCTCCAGGAGCCAGGCCGCCCTCTCGAGGTCCCCCTCCCGCAGGGCCTCCACCCCCCGGTTGCTCGCCGAGATCGCGGCGACGGCCACGTCGTCGATGGTCCGGAGGTCCACCTGCGTGTCGTCGCGGGTCAGGTAGAAGTCGTAGACCGTGTTGTAGCGCCCCTTCGGGTGGACCGCGACCATGTGGTTGTAGACCATCACGAGGTCGCCCTCCCGCTCGCTCCGCGCCTTGCGAAAGACGAGCGCGGCCTGGAGCGGAATCCCGATGGCCCGGCCGAAGGCGATGAAGAGGTTCGTGAACGACACGCAGTTCCCGCGCCTCGTGGCAAAGGCCTCGGACGCGGTGAACGTGGCGGCCGTGTCGTACTCGAAGGCGTAGGACCTCCGGTCGAGGAGCGCCGCCTGGAGCCGCTTCAGGCGCTCCCGGTCGTCCCCGGGGCCGGCGACCTGCTCGGCCACGCGGCGGATCTCGGGAGAGATGTACATCGGCATCGGGACGTCGCCCGGGTCGACGCCCCGCGACGCGACGACTTCCCTCCAGCGCTCCGGCGAGGCGTTCAGGACGCTGCCGGGGGCGCTCGAACGGCACCCGGAAACGGCGAGCGCGCCGGCGAGAAGGGCGGCGGCGCGCCGCAGGCGACGCCGGTACGGCAGGCTCCTCAAGGTACTCTCCATTACGCCCGTTAGCGCCACCGGGTTCAAGCCCTTCCGCTCGACGGAGCCGGGAATCCTCCCGACCCGCCGGGGAGACCGACCGCCCGCCTCCCGGCCGGGCGGCCTCAGCGTCCGGGAAGCTTCCGCCCTTCCTCGAGCCAGCCGCGAAGGTCGGCGAGGGACCTTTCCCAGCCCGGCCCGAGGCCGGCCGCGTAGCCGTCCCAGCCGGCTCCCTGCCCGATCCCGTCCTGACGGACCGTCACGCGCGTCCCGCTCCCCTCGGCCTCGAAGCCGACCGAGAGGCGCATGCCGTCCCAGCTCTCTCCTTCCGGCGTCGAGAACCTGAGGTCGCGGACGACGAGCCGGCTCCCCGGCTCGTAGACCTCGAACGTGCCGAAGACGTGGTACCCCTCGTCCGACTCCTCGTCGGCGTACCAGCCGAGCCCCCAGTTCCCGCCGACGCGCCGGCCGACGACGGCCCCGTCCGCGAACCAGGCGAGGAGGTCGTTGATGTCCGTGAACGCCTGGAAAACCCGCGCCGGGTCGGCCTTCACGAGGACGTCGCGGAGGACGGAGGCTTCCACAGGGCGATCTTAGCCGGGGCGAAGGGGCGTGCGAAAATCGAGGTTTGTGCCCCGGCCCCCTCCGGGCACTTTCCCCGGAACGCTCCCGAGCGAGGTACCCGTGATCCCTGGCCTGAAGAGAGACGTCGAAACCGCCATCCAGGACGCCTGTCGCCGCCTGTGGGGCGTCGAGCCCCCGCGGCTCGTCCTCGAGACCCCCCCGAAGGTGGAGCTGGGCGACCTCGCCCTCCCGATCGCCTTCGAGCTCGCCAAGGTCCTCCGCCGGCCCCCGAGGAAGATCGCCGAGGAGCTCGCTCCCGCGCTCGAGCTCCCCCCGATCGTCGCCCGCCGGAGCGTCGAGGGGGGCGGCTACGTGAACCTCTTCCTCGACCGCCCGAAGGCGCTCGCCGCGATGCTCGTCGCGACGGACGCGCCGGCCGAGGCCGCCGGGAAGGTCATCGTCGAGCACACGAACATCAATCCGAACAAGGCCGCGCACATCGGGCATCTCCGGAACGCCGTCCTCGGCGACGTCCTCGTCCACCTCTTCCGGCGGCTCGGCAAGAAGGTCGAGGTCCAGAACTACCTCGACGACACCGGCGTCCAGGTGGCCGACGTCGTCGTCGGCCTCGAGCACCCCGGGGAGCTTGCCGAGCCGGGGCGGGCCGCGACCCTAGCGGCGGAGATCCGGGAGATCCTCGCGGCGTTCCCGGACGACGCGCCCGGGACGGAGCCCCGACGCCTCGGCGACCTGACGTGGGAGCTCTACGCCCTCGTCACGCGCAGCTACGCAGCCGACCCGTCCCTCGAGGAGCGGAGGAAGGCGACCCTCCACGTCGTCGAATCCGCCGCCCTCGGACACGAGATGCCCGGGGAGGAGCGGGCGACGGCGGCGCTCGCGTCCCGCCTCGCCGAGGCGGTCGTTCGCTGCCACCTGAAGACGATGGAGAGGATCGGCGTCTCCTACGACCTCCTCCCGCGCGAGAGCGACATCCTCGGCCGGCGCTTCTGGGCGAAGGCCTTCGACCTCCTCAAGACGGCCGGCGCCACTCAGCTCGAGACCGACGGGAAGAACGCGGGCTGCTGGGTCATGAAGCTCGAGGGGGCGAAGGAGTTCGAGGGGATGGAGGACGCCGACAAGGTCCTCGTCCGCTCGAACGGCACCGTCACCTACACCGGCAAGGACGTCGCCTACCAGCTCTGGAAGCTGGGCCTCCTCGGGATCGACTTCGAGTACGAGCCCGCGCCGTACGTGACCCCGTTCGGGGAGGCCGAGTTCGTCGCCTCCGACGGCGTCTCGCCCCTCTACCGGACGCGGCACGACGCTGAGGGAGCCGACCCGGCGGCGCGGGGCCGCTTCGGGAGCGGCGACTCCGTCATCAACGTCATCGACGTGAGGCAGTCGTACCCGCAGAAGGTCGTGAAGGAGGCGGTCCGCAGGGCCGGCTTCCCGGAGGGGGCCGACCGCTCCGTCCACTTCGCCTACGAGATGGTCGCGCTGACGCCGGGCTCGGCCGAGCTTCTCGGCGTGCAGCTCTCCGACGAGGACCGTGGTCGAGCCTACGTCGAGATGTCGGGGCGCCGGGGGCTCGGCGTGAAGGCCGACGACCTCATCGAGCGGCTCATCGAGAAGGCGCTCGAGCAGATCCTCTCCCGGGAGCCGGGAGCGCCACCCGACCTCTCGCGCGCCGAGGCGATCGCGATCGGTGCCCTGCGCGTCTACATGACCCGCTACTCGCGCAACAAGGTCATCGCCTTCGACTTCGACGAGGCGCTCGCCTTCGAGGGGGACACGGGGCCGTACCTTCAGTACGCCGCCGTCCGGACCGCGAACATCTTCCGCAAGCTCGAGGAGAAGGGGCTCGCGGGGCGTCTCGACGGGGAGGAGGCGGCCTCGGTCGCATCGCTCGACGCCACCCACCTCGACGACGGCCTCTGGGACGTCGTGAGGACCTGTGGCCGGACGCTCGACACCTTCGAGAAGGCCGCCGAGACGCTCGAGGTCTCGCTCCT
>CAZNSS010000235.1:0-6284 GCA_964575465.1 uncultured Holophagales bacterium
GGCCGAGCTCGTCGAGATCCGCACGAAAGCCGAGGTCCGGCCGCCCGCGTCCGGCCCGTCCGCGCCGGCGCAGGCCTCGGGCCCGGTCGTCACGACGCACAGCGGCGTCTTCAACGCCGTCACCCGCGGCGACGAGCGCCGGAGCCTCCAGATCCTCTGCACGAAGGTGAAGCAGGAAGCCGAGAGCGCCGCGCTCGCCCCGGGCGACCCGGCGATCGACCGCCTCTACCGCGCCGCGCTCGGCGAGGTCGACAAGGGGCGCGGGCTGGACGTCGTGCGGGAGCTGATCCGGAGCCTCGAGCAGACGGTGGCCGCCCTCCGCGGGCGCGAGGCGAGCCTCGCCTTCCGCGAGAAGATGGCCCCGCTCCTCTGAAGTGATCCAGGGAAACCCGTGGCCGGGTTTCCCTGACCCTTCCTCGCCCCGGAGCACGAGAACCGGTCATCGCCCCTCCTTCTTCGTCTCGGCGGTTCTCGCGTGACCCGTGGCCGGGTTTCCCTGACCCTTCCTCGCCCCGGAGCACGAGAACCGGTCATCGCCCCTCCTTCTTCGTCTCGGCGGTTCTCGCGTGACCCGTGGCCGGGTTTCCCTGACCCTTCCTCGCCCCGCAGGGCGGGGCCTCGGCCCGTCCCCGCCCGCTGGCGATCCGTTTCCGACCTCGGCAGCCGCCGGGCGAATCCCGTGTCTCTCCACCCGGGAACGGCCCGATCAGTCAATTGACTTTGCCGGGAAATGCCGGGCTGCTAGACTCTTGACAACTGATCCGAGCCTGGGACGCGGAACCGCCTCACCTTCCCCGGTATGGGGATGACTCGTCCGGTCCCCGGCTGGAAATAAGGAGACTCGATGCGACGGATGCGGACCGGACTCCTCCTCGCGCTGGTCGCGGCTCTACTTCTCGCGGCCCCAACCCTGAGCGCTCAGGTGGCACCCACGCTCAACGGCGAGACCGGGCTCTTCAGCATCTACGACGCCCAGACGGTCCCACACGGCCGCTTCGCGTTCTCCCTCTTCTACAGCATGTGGGATCGCACGGCGGCGCCGGTGCCATACCTCGCACCGCAGCCGGACGACCCGCTCCGGTACAGCTCCGACAAGATCGGGATGACGGCGTCCTTCGGCCTCCTCCCGAACTGGGAGGCCTCCTTCTCGGCCGGCCAGCGCTCGTACTCGGCCGATGACCGGCTCTGGGCCGGGAACATCAACGGCCGCGACCAGTACGGGAAGGTGAACCACGACGAGACGGACAAGTTCCGCCTCGGGACGAAGGTCATCCTCAACCCGCGCGATCCCCTGAAGGTCGCCGCCTTCGCCGCCGTCACGATCCCGATGCAGAGCCGGGACGACGCGGCGGCGCTGTCGACCTACCGCTCCGACTGGGAGTGGGGCTTCTCCGGCACCTACGGGATCTTCACCGGCCAGTTCTCCTACCTCTGGACCGGCGACCTCGGCGAGGACTTCGACGTCGCGAACGAGATGCGCTTCGCGGCGGGCCTGAAGATCCCGCTCATCCCGAACGTCCTGAGCGGCATCTTCGAGATCGACCGGACGATGTACGACGGCGGCACGACGAAGCCGCCCGACTACAGCGACGCCGTCCTCGGCGCCCGCCTCGGCCTCGGAGAAAGCTTCGTCGCGAGCGCGGGCGTGAGAGCGAACGTCGACCGCTGGGTGAAGGAAGGGAACTCCCCGAGCAACATCGGCGGGATCGTCCAGCTCTCCTGGATGCCGCAGCCTCCGAAGCCCGCGGAGGCGCCGAAGGCCGCTCCGTCGCCCCACGAGCCCCCGCCGCCGGTGCCCGTCCCCGCGCCGGCCCCCGTCGTCGCGCCCGCCCCCGCGCCCGTCGTGGAGGCCCCGCCGGCCCCGAAGCCGGAGACGTCGACGACCGACGAGATCCTCTTCGACGCCGCCAAGAGCCGCCTGACGAACATCGCGAAGGCGATCCTCGACGGCGTGGCCCTCCGCCTGAAGAACAACCTCTCCGCCACCTGCACGGTCGTCGGCTTCACCGACCCGAAGGAGAAGGGCGACCACGCGGCCCTTGCGAAGGCGCGCGCCGACGCCGCCAAGGACTACCTCGTCAAGAGGCACGGCATCGACGCCACGCGGATCCAGGTCGACGCCAGGGGCGACGCCGAGGCGGGCGACGACGCGACGCGGAACCGCCGCGCCGTCGTGACCGTGACGTTCCCCTAAGCCTCCCGTTTCCCACGAGACTCCCGAGCGGCCGGCCTTCGCCGGCCGCTCGCGTCTCCGGCCGGCGCGCTAAACTGGCCCCGCTTGGACAGCAGCGGCGCCTTCACGACCGGAACGAGCCCCGCTCTCGGCGGGGCTTTTCGTTCGCGCGAGCTCGTCGTCCTCGCGACGGCCGTCGTCGTCGGGCTCCTCTGGGCGGGCAAGGTCCTCTTCGTCACGCTCTTCTTCGCGCTCTTCCTCTCCTTCGCGCTCCACCCCTTCGTCGAGCTCCTCGAGAAGATCCGCGTGCCGCGGGGCCTCGCCGCCTTCGTCGTCATCCTCCTCCTCTGCGCGCTCGTGACGTTCTTCATCGTCAACGCCCTCGACCAGGCCCAGGCGTTCTCGCGCGACTGGCCCGACTACGAGAGGAAGATCCAGGCCCTGACGGCACGCGCCCGCGGGATCTTCTCGAGGATCGAGGAAGGGACGCGCCGCCTCCTCTCCGAGGGGGAGCGGACCGGGGTGCGCGCGGTCCGCCTCGAGGAGGGAATGCTCGACTCGGTCGCGCGCGTCGTCCTCCAGGTGCGGACCGCGTTCTCGCTCGCCCTCTACACCGCCGCCGTTCCGATGCTCGCTTTCTTCATGCTGAAGGACCGGGAGAAGTACGCGGGGGCGATCACCCGCATCCTCCGGAGGAAGGGGGGTCGGGCCGCGTCCGACTTCGCCGTCAACGTCGCCCACGTCCTCTCCGGCTACGTCCTCGGCGAGCTCTTCGTCGTCCTCATCACCGCCTGCATCACGACCGCGGGCCTCCTGATCCTGCACGTCCCCTACAGCTACGTCCTCGGTCCGCTCGCGGGCCTCTGCGTCCTCCTCCCTTACGTCGGCGTCATCCTCTCGACGGCGCCCGCCGTCTTCGTCGCGTTCCTCGGGACCGACGAGCCGTTCCTCGCGCTGAAGGTCGTCCTCTTCTACTCGGTCGTCCAGTTCCTCGAGGGGAACGTCCTGACCCCGTTCATCGTCGGGAGCCGGGTGAGGCTCCACCCGCTCGCCGTCCTCGTCGCCTTCCTCTTCTGGGGGATCCTCTGGGGGCTCCCCGGCGCGATCCTCGCCGTCCCGCTCACGGCCACCATCAAGGTGGTCGGGGAGCGCTTCGAGCGCTTCGCTCCGTGGGCCGCGCTGCTCGGCGACCGGACGCCCGACCCGGAGCCGGAGCCCGAGGATCGGAAGAAGGAGACCGACGAGAAGGCCGCGGGGTGACGCCGTGTGCGGCCGCTACGTCCAGACGAGCCCCGCCGACGCGCTCGCGACCCGCTTCGGGGCCCGTCTCCCCGAGGGGATCGCGTGGACGCCGCGCTGGAACGTCGCGCCGTCGACGCGGGCTCCGGTCGTCCGCGACGGGGCGGACGGCCCCGGCCTCGCCCTCTTCGCCTGGGGGCTCCTCCCTTCCTGGGCAAAGGCCGAGGGGGGGCTCCGCCCGATCAACGCCCGCGCCGAGGGGATCGGCGCCAAGCCGATGTTCCGCGACGCGCTGAAGCGCCGCCGCGCCCTCGTCCCGGCCGACGGTTTCTACGAGTGGAAGAGCGAAGGGACGGGAAAGACCCCGTGGCTCTTCCGGCTCGATTCCGGCGTGCCGTTCGCCTTCGCGGGGCTCTGGGAACGGCGCGAGGCGCCCGGGGCGGAGCCCCTCGAGACCTTCGCCATCGTCACGACCTCGGCGAACGACCTCGTCCGGGAGGTCCACGCCCGGATGCCGGTGATCCTCGACGCCGAGTCCGAGGCTCTCTGGCGGCGGCCCGGGCCCTTGTCGGCGGCGGAGCTCGAGAGGTGCCTCGCCCCGTTCGACGCCGCGGCGATGGAGGCGTGGCCCGTTTCGACGTGGGTCAACACCCCGGCCCACGACGGTCCGCGCTGCGTCGAGCCCGCGCGCTGACCGCCCGGGCGCGTCCCTTCCCATCCCGGCGGCACGCTCCTAGACTGCCCGACCATGCACCCCGCGCATCGCGACGCCTTCAACCGCGCGTTCACGGAAGAGCTCTACCGGCGCCAGGCCGGCGACCTCGCCCGGAGGGCCGGAGCCACCGCAGGATTCCGGCTCGCGGAGACGCCCGTCTTCCTGACGCGCGGGCTCGAGGAGCGCCTCGTCTCGGCGGCGCACGAAATCCTCGCGCAGATCTCGACGCCCGCCGCCCTCGCGAGGCTCCGTCGGTTCGTCCCGCCGGAGTGGGACGCGCCCGGAATGGACTCCCTCCCGTCCCTCGCACAGGTCGACCTCGCCGTCGTGCGCGCCCCCGACGGCTCGCTCGAGCCCAGGCTGATCGAGCTCCAGGGCTTCCCCTCGCTCTCCGCCTTCGAGGTGATGCAGGCGGACGCCTGGGGCGCCGCGATGGACGGGCTCCCGGGCCTTCCCGCCGGGGGGTGGAGCCCGTACTTTTCGGGCCTGACCCGGGAGGGCTTCCTCGACCTCTTCCGGCGGACCGTCGTCGGCGGGCACGAGCCCGAGAACGTCGTCCTCCTCGACCTCCACCCGGAAAAGCAGAAGACCTGGGTCGACTTCTGCGCCACCCGCACGCTCCTCGGCGTCGACCCGGTCTCGGCCACCGAGGTCGAGAAGGAAGGGCGCCGTCTCTTCCGGAGGAAGGACGGACGCCGCGTGCCGATCGAGCGGATCTACAACCGCGTCGTCTTCGACGAGCTGATCCGCTCGGGGGAAGCCCTCCCGTTCGACTTCCGCGACGACCTCGACGTCTCGTGGGCCCCCCACCCGAACTGGTTCTGGGCCTGGTCGAAAGCGGCGCTTCCGTTGCTCGACCACCCCGCTGCCCCGAGGGCCCGGACGCTCGCGGAGCTCGACGCGCTTCCGGACGACCTCGCGACCAGCTGGGTCCTGAAGCCTCTCTTCTCGTTCGCGGGCGGAGGGGTGAACGTCGAGCCGACCGCGGAGGACGTCGCCCGGGTCCCGGCGGACGAACGGGAGGTCTGGTGCCTCCAGGAAAAGATCGCCTACGCGCCGTGCCTGACGGCCGCCGACGGCGGCGGGGTGAAGGTCGAGATCCGGATGATGTTCTTCCGTCCGGAAGGGGAGGCCTCCTTCACCCTCGGCCTGAACCTCTGCCGCCTCTCGCGCGGCAAGATGCTCGGCGTCGACTTCAACAAGGATTTCACCTGGGTCGGCTCTTCCGTGGCCCTGCGGTCCCTCGGCACGGCCTGAGGGTTCCCCGGCCGGCTTGACACCGGGGCCTCCTGCGGGGATCGTGCACGAAACTCCGCGGGAGGGTCACGTGACGCAGAGCCTCAAAGGTCTGAAGGTCCTTTTTCTCGTCGCCCAGAAGGGGTTCCAGGACGAGGAGCTCGAGAAGCCGCGCCGAATTTTCGAGGCCGCGGGGGCCGAGGTCGTCGTCGCGTCGCTCTCGAACGGCACCGCCACCGGACAGGGGGGGGCGTCGGTCGAGGCCATCTCCATCGTCGAGGCGCGCCCGACGGACTACGCGGGCGCCGTCGTCGTCGGCGGGCCGGGGGCCGTCGATCTCTGGGAGAACGGCATCGCCCACAAGTTCTTCCGGATGACCACGCTCGACGGGAAGCCGATCGGGGCGATCTCCCTCGGCGTCGGGCTCTTCGCGAAGGCAGGCCTTCTCGAGGGGAAGCCGGCGACGATCTGGGTGACGCCCGACGCCCTGCGCGCCCTCAAGAACGGCGGCGCCCGCTTCGAGAAGAAGCCGGTCGTCGTGGCAGGGGGCATCGTCACGGTCGACGGTCCCGCCTCGGCCGAAAGCTTCGGGAACATCTTCGCCGAGCTCCTCGACGGCTCGCGGACGCGGTCGGGGCGCCTGACCCGCTGACGGCGCCCCGCCTCCCCGGTCTCAGAGCCGCGCGACCGCGGCCCCCCAGTGGAGGCCCGCGCCGAGGGCCGTGAAGCCCACGAGCGAGCCCGGGCCGAGCCGGCCGGCCGCCACCGCCTCGTCGAAGACGAGCGGGAGCGTCGCGGCGGTCGTGTTCCCGTACTTCTGGATGTTGTTGAAGACCTTCTCGTCGGGCAGGCCGAGCATCTTCTGGACCGACTCGTTGATGCGGAGGTTCGCCTGGTGCATCAGGAGGAGGTCGAGGTCCT
>CAZNSS010000236.1:0-6274 GCA_964575465.1 uncultured Holophagales bacterium
AGACGCCGTCGCGCGGGTAGAGCTCGTTCTCGGACCTCAGGTTGATCGTCGGGAAACCGATCTTCCTGCCCATCCGGTCCCCCTTGGCGATGACCCCCTCCATCGAGTAGGGGCGCCCGAGGAGGCTTCGCGCCTCGGACACCCTTCCGGTCTCGACGAGCCTCCTCACGCGGGTCGACGAGACCGGCTCGTCCCCCTCGGCGACGACGTCGAGCGGCACGACGCGGATCCCCGACTCCTCGCCGAGGCGGGAGAGGAGCTCGACGTTCCCGCGCTTCCCGCAGCCGAACGCGAACGCGGAGCCGACGTGGACCTCCCGCGCTCCGAGGCACCGGCCGAGGAGGTCGCGCACGAACTCCTCCGCGGCCATCGAGGCGAACTCGCGCGTGAAGGGGACGACGACGAGAGCGTCGACCCCCAGCTCGGCGATCGCCTCCTCGCGCTGCCGCGCCGTCTGGATCAGCTTCGGCGCCCGCTGCGGGTGGAGGAGCTTCACCGGGTGCGGGTCGAACGTCAGGACGGCGGAGGGCGCGTCGAGCTCCCGGGCCCTCCCGACGACGCGGCGGAGCATCTCGCGGTGCCCGAGGTGGACGCCGTCGAAGTTCCCGATCGTCAGGACGCTCCCGCGGGGCAGGTCCGTGCGCCTGAAGGGGTCGACGTAGACGTTCACGGCTGGCGAGGGCTCACGCGACGACGCGCCCCACGAGGTCGTAGTCGTGGGCCCCCGTGACCTTGACCTTCACGATGGACCCGGGGCGCGGGACGAATCCCCCGGGGAGGTCGTTCACGATGAGCTTCCCGTCGATCTCCGGGGCCTGCCGCTTCAGGCGCCCCTCGAGGAGGAGCTCCGACTCGGCGGAGACGCCTTCGAGGATCGCCTCGTGGACCTTCCCCTTCAGGGCGCGGTTCTTCCTGAGCGAGATCGCCCGCTGGGCCTTCATGACCGTTTCGCAGCGGGCCGCCTTCACCTCGGCAGGGACCGGGTCGCCCAGCGCCTCGGCGCCCGAGCCCGGCTCGGGCGAGTAGGGGAAGACGCCGAGGTGGTCGAGCTCGACCTCCTTCACGAAGGAGAGGAGCTCGGCGAAGTCGTCCTCCGTCTCGGACGGGAACCCGACGATGAACGTCGAACGGAGGGCGATGCCCGGCACCGTGCGGCGCATTCCCTCGAGGAGTCGCGTGTAGCTGCCGGGGTCGCCTCCGCGACGCATCTCCGAGAGGACGCCCCGCGAGACGTGCTGGAGCGGAATGTCGACGTAGGGGACGAAGCGGGATTCCGTCGCCATCAGCTCGAGGACCGATTCTTGGAGGGTCTTCGGGTAGGCGTAGAGGAAGCGAACCCACGGGAAGCCCGTCTCGCGCAGGAGCGCTCTCACGAGCGTCGCGAGCCCCTCCCGGCCGAGGCCGACGTCCTCCCCGTAGCGGGTCGTGTCCTGCGAGATCAGGACGAGCTCGGAGACGCCCTGCGCCTCGAGCGACTGCGCCTCCCGGACGAGCGACGCGATGGAACGCGAGCGCTGGAGGCCCCTCATCTGCGGGATGGTGCAGAAGGTGCAGGGGTTGTTGCACCCCTCGGCGACCTTCAGGTAGGCGTAGCCGCGGCGGCCCGTCAGGACGCGCGGGGCGAGGTCGTCGTAGAGGCGTGTGGCGAGCGGCTTCGCGGAGAAACGCGGGAGTGACGGGAGGCCGAGCGCCGCCGCGGGGGCCTGCTCGAGCTCGTCGAGACCGATGAAGTGGTCGATTTCCGGGATCTCCGCCGCGAGCTCGGCCCCGTACTTCTGGACCATGCAGCCCGCGACGACGACCCGGTCGATCTCCCCCGCCTCCTTCCGGCGCACCTGCTCGAGGACGGCGTTCACGGACTCTTCCTTCGCCTGGTCGATGAAGCCGCAGGTGTTGACGATGACGACCCGGGAGGAGTCGGGGTCGCCGAGGGTCAGCCCCTCGCGCTGCAGGTAGCCGAGCATGACCTCGGTGTCGACGAGGTTCTTCGGGCAGCCGAGGGAGACGATTCCGACGGAGGGGAGCTTCACGGGCATGGATGTCCTCGGGCGACCCGGACCGAGCCGCCGCGCGAACCCTTCATTATAGCCGCCGGCCGTCCGCGACGGCTCGCGGCCACCGCCGCCTCGCGGCGGGGGTCACCACATCTTCACGCCGAGCGCCTGCGCCACCCGGCGCAGGTCACCCATCATCGCGGCGAAGAGGTCGGGCGTGAGCGCCTGGGCCCCGTCGCAGAGCGCCTCGGCCGGCCGCGGGTGGACCTCGACGATGACGCCGTCCGCGCCGGCCGCGAGCGCCGCCCGCGCCATCGGGGCGACGAACGCGGTGATCCCGAGCGCGTGGGACGGGTCGACGATGACGGGCAGGTGCGAGCGGGCCTTCAGGACCTGCACCGCGCCGAGGTCGAGCGTGTTCCGCGTCGAGGTCTCGAAGGTCCGGATGCCGCGCTCGCAGAGGACGACGTGCCGGTTCCCGGCAGAGAGGATGTACTCCGCCGCCAGGAGGAGCTCCTCCACGGACGACATCATCCCGCGCTTCAGGAGTACCGGGCGCTTGCTCTGGCCGACCTCCTTGAGGAGCGAGAAGTTCTGCATGTTGCGCGCGCCGATCTGGAGCATGTCCGCGCGGAGCGCGACCTTCTCGACGTCCTCGGGGGCCATGACTTCGGTCACGATCGGCAGGTGGTACTCCTGTCCCGCGCGCGCGAGGATGTCGAGCCCCGCGAGGCCGAGGCCCTGGAACGCGTAGGGGCTCGTGCGCGGCTTGAAGACGCCGCCCCGGAGGACCCCGGCGCCCCCTTCCCGCACGATCCGGGCCGTCTCGAAGACCTGCTGCTCGGTCTCGACGGCGCACGGCCCGGCGACGACGACGAATCCCTCGCCGAAGACGACGTCCCCCACCTTGACGAGCGTCCGCTCCGTCTCCGCCCCCGGCCGGCGCGCCGCGAGGGGGTAGGCGACCTTCGTCTCGGACGGGAGCGGGGCCGCGGCGGCGACCGGCGCGGCCGGGGCCGCCTCGGGTGCGAGGTCGACGTCCTTCGGGACCTGGAGAGACGGGTCGGCCTTCCGCGGATAGCAGCCGAGGACGCGCAGGAAGCGGGCGTTCCGGCCGATGCCGTCGAGGGCCGTCGCGACCCGCGGCTCCTCCACGTTCCCTTCGATGTCGACGTAGAACTGGTACTCCCAGGGGGTGTTCTGCATCGAGCGGCTCTCGAGCTTCGTCATGTTGATCGAGTTTCGGGCCAGCTCGGAGAGGCACCGCTCGAGGGCCCCTTCCTTGTGGTCGGTCACGAGCAGGAGCGACGTCCGGCAGGGGATCCGAGCGTCGAAACGGAATCGCTTCCGGTGGACGACGACGAAACGCGTCTGGTTGTTCCGCTGGTTCGCGATATCCCGCCGGAGGACGTCGAGGCCGTGCAGCTCGCCCGCCTCGGCGCTCGCGATCGCGGCGTTCTCCTCGCTCCCGAGCTCCTTGACGCGGGCCACCGCCGCGGCCGTGTCGAAGTAGCTCTCGGCGACCGCCCCGGGGAGGCTCTCGAGGAACTCGGAGCACTGCATGAGGGCCTGCGGGTGGGAGTAGATCCGCTTCAGCCGCGCCAGCGGCGTCCTTGCGATCCCGAGGAGGCAATGCTCGACGGGCCAGACCTCCTCGCCGACGATGTGGAGCTTCGAGGAGCCGAGGAGGCCGTAGGTCTCGTTGATCGAGCCGGCCACCGAGTTCTCGAGCGGGAGGACGGCGTAGTCGCACTCGTCCCGTTCGACGGCCTCGACCGTCTGGCGGAACGACCGGTAGCCGACGAAGATCGGCTCCTCGGGCCGGTCGCCGAAGAACTTGCGCCCCGCGAGCTGGCTGTAGGCCCCTTCCGCGCCCTGGTAGCCGACCCGCAGGATGGCGGGCTCGAGCCCCTCGTTCGCCTCGCGCGTCAGCCGGCTCTCCTGGCGCCTCACGGAGGCCTCGATGACCTCGCGGAAGAGCCGGACGACGTGGAAGGCGTTCAGCCCTCTCTTCTGCGCCTCCTTCCCGATCCGCGAGAGGAGGTCGCGCTCCCTCTCGAGGTCGCGGAGAGAAAGACCTGCCTCCCGGCTCTTCAGCGCTGCGACCTCGTCCACCACCGCGGACCGCTCGGCCAGCAGGTCGAGGAGCGCAGCGTCGATCCTGTCCAGCGCCGCCCGGACCTTCGGGAGATCGCTCACGGGTAGATCCTGTAGAGCATCCGCGGGTAGGGGATGCACTCGCGCAGGTGCGGCACGCCGCACATCCAGGCCGTGAAGCGCTCGAGACCCATGCCGAAGCCCGAGTGCGGGAAGGAGCCGTACTTCCTCACGTCGAGATACCACTGGAACGCCTCGACCGGCAGCTCGTTCTGGTGGATCCGCGCGAGGAGGAGGTCGTGGTCGTGGATCCTCTGCGAGCCGCCGATCAGCTCTCCGTAGCCCTCCGGCGCGAGGACGTCGACGCAGAGCGCCACCTCGGGGTCGGCCGGGTCCGGTTGCATGTAGAACGCCTTGATGGACGACGGGTAACGGGTGACGAGGACCGGCGTGTCGAACCCCTCGGTCAGGGCCGTCTCCTCGTCGCCGCCCAGGTCGTCCCCGAACTTGACCGGGAATCCCTTGCCCGCCAGGTTCTCGATCGCCTCGCGGTAGGTCATCCGCGTGAAGGGCTTCGTCGCCGTCGCCTCGAGCTTCGTCGTGTCCCGCTCGAGACGCTTCAGGTCCTCCTTCCGGCGGTCGAGAACGCGCGTCGTCAGCTCCCTGATGAACTCCTCCGCGAGGTCGAGAAGGCCGTCGATCTCCAGGAAGGCGACCTCGGGCTCGACCATCCAGAACTCGCGCAGGTGCCGGCGCGTCTTCGACTTCTCGGCGCGGAACGTCGGGCCGAAGCAGTAGACCTTGCCGAGGGCCGCGGCGGCCGGCTCGAGGTAGAGCTGCCCCGACTGGGAGAGGTAGGCCTTCTCGTCCTCGGTGTACTGCGTCTCGAAGAGGTTCGAGGTCCCCTCGCAGGCGTTCGGGGTCAGGATCGGCGAGTCGACCTTCGTGTAGCCGCGCGAATGGTAGAAATCGTGGATCGCGCTCTCGACCTCGCTCCGCACCCTCAGGATCGCGACCTGCCTGGCCGAGCGGAGCCAGAGGTGCCGCTGCGACATCAGGAAGTCGACCCCGTGCTCCTTCGGGGTGATCGGCCAGTCGTGGCAGACGGAGAGGACCGCCAGGCCGGTGACGCCGAGCTCGACGCCCCCCTCCTGCCGCGGCGCCTCGCGGACGACGCCGGTCACCTCGAAGGTCGACTCCTGGGCCAGCCGGTCCGAGGACTCCCAGACGTCCTCCGGGACCTCCTTCTTCACGACGACGCACTGGAGGTAGCCCGAACCGTCGCGGAGGACGAGGAATCGGATCTTCCCGCTGTCGCGGCGGTTGTAGAGCCACCCCTTCAGGGTGACGGTCTCGCCGACTCGGGAAGAGAGGCCGGAGATGGAGGGGGCGGAGACTGTCGACATAGGGGCCGAATTTAGCAGGCGCCGAGCCAGCCGCCCCACCGGGCCGCGCGGGGGCTATCGCCCCCGGATCCGGAAGGCCTGGATGATCGTCAACGCCTGGGAGATCCGGAGGAGCTTGCGGTTCTTCTTCTGGCTCGCGTCGGCGTCGTCCGGCGGGATGACGGTGCCCCGAATCTCGCGGGCGGACCGGTCGAGCTCGGCCTGGAGCGCGACGAGCTCGTGGGCCTCGTACTTCTTCAGCATCACCGTGTTGAGCGTCAGGTAGCCTTCGGTGACGTCGGAGGCGGCCTTCCAGGCGGGAGTAGCCATCGCGACGGCAGGATGCGCCCCGGCCGCCCGACCCGTCAACGGCTGCGTGCTAGATTCTCCCGTCCGCGCGCGGCCCCTCGCCGTAGTGCGTCGCAGGAGGCGTTTCGTGGCGTTCCAGGGAGTCGACTTCTTCCAGCTCGACGGCCTCCTCTCCGACGAGGAGAGGGCCGTCCGCGATCTCGTCCGTGACTTCGTCGACAACGAGGTCCTTCCGATCATCGAGGAGTGCGCCTACGAGGGGCGCTTCCCGCGCGAGCTCGTCCCGAAGATGGCCGCGATGAACCTCTTCGGCCCGACGATCCCCGACTACGGCCTGCCGGGACTCTCGAACGTCGCCTACGGCCTCATCACGCAGGAGCTCGAGCGGGGTGACTCGGGCCTCCGCTCGTTCGCCTCGGTCCAGTCTTCCCTCGTCATGTTCCCGATCTGGAAGTACGGGTCGAAGGAGCAGAAGGACCGCTGGATCCC
>CAZNSS010000237.1:0-6268 GCA_964575465.1 uncultured Holophagales bacterium
TTCGCGATGGTCATCACCCTGATGACCTTCATGCGCGGCTACTTCGGGATGAAGAACTACATCACCCTGAACCACATGGAGTCGATGGCGAAGATCCTGATGCTGACGGGCATGCTCGTCGGCTTCGCCTACTCCACCGAGTTCTTCATGGCCTGGTACTCCGGGAGCGCGTGGGAAGGGTTCGTCTTCAAGAACCGCGCGTTCGGTCCCTACGGCTGGGCCTACGCGATCATGTTCACCTGCAACGCGATCGTGCCGCAGATCTTCTGGTGGAAGAAGATGCGGCGGCACACCTGGGTCCTCTTCGTCGTCTCGATCCTCGTGAACGTCGGGATGTGGTTCGAGCGGTACGTCATCGTCGTCACGTCGCTCCACCGCGACTTCCTCCCGTCGTCCTGGGGCATGTACGCCCTGACGCGGTGGGACTACATGATCCTCGTCGGCTCCTTCGGGCTCTTCTTCACGCTCTTCCTCCTCTTCGTCCGGTTCCTCCCCGTCGTCGCGATCTCGGAGGTCAAGGGCGTGATGGACCCGAAGGTAGCCCGAAGCGCCCCCACCGACGCCGGCGCCGTTGCCGCGGCGCCCCAGGAGGCCTGAGCCATGATGCCGACCTCGACGAAAGGCGTCCTCGGCCACTTCTGCGAGCCGGCCGAGGCCCTCGCCGCCGCCGCGAAGGTGCGCGACGCCGGCTGGAAGCACTTCGACTTCCTCACCCCGTTCCCGATCCACGGCATGGAAGACGCGATGGGCCAGAAGCGGTCGTGGATCCCCTGGGCCACGGCGATCCTCGCCGTCTGCGGAATCCTCTTCGCACAGGGCCTCCAGAACTACGTCATGGTGTGGGACTGGCCGATGAACTTCGGCGGCAAGCCGCACGCGGCGTGGCCCGCCTTCATCCCGATCACGTTCGAGGCGATGGTCTTCTGGGCGGCGCTCGGCACCGCCCTGATCGCGATCATCGCCGGCAAGCGCGACACGGTTCCCCAGCCACCGCCGATGGCGATCCGGACGGGCGCGACGATCGACCGCTTCGTCCTCTGGATCTCGGCGACCGACCCGAAGTGGAACGCCGCCGAGGCCGAGGCCTTCGTGAGGTCGCTCGGCGCCCACGGCGTGAGGCTCGTCGACGAAGGAGGGGCCGATGCGTAACGTCACCCGCGCGCTCGCGCTCGTCGCGCTCGCCTCGGTCTCCACGCTCCTCGCGAGCTGCGACCTCGGCCTGCCGGCCGGCCGGACGCCCCACCGCGAGGGGAACCGCCTCGACATGGGCGACCAGCCGAAGCTGAAGCCCCAGCGCAAGGACCTCTTCGGCGTGCGCCCCACGGGACTCATGGAGCCCCAGCCGGGGACCGTCGCCGTCGGCGAGGTGCCCTACCCCTATGCCCAGAACGAGGCCGACAGGGCCGGCGCGGAGCTCGTGAACCCGCTCCCGCCGACCCCCGAGGTCCTCGCCCACGGGAAGTTCGTCTACGAGAACGTCTGCATCACCTGCCACGGCCCGAAGGGGGCCGGCGACGGCCACGTCACCGCGCTCTTCCCCAAGCCCCCGAGCCTGATGACCCAGAAGGTTCGCGACTGGCCCGATGGCCAGCTCTTCCACCGCCCGATGCGGGGCCAGAACTCGATGCCGAGCCACGCCCGGCAGGTCGACCAGAAGGACGCCTGGGCCGTCGTCCTCTACATCCGGCAGATGCAGGGCGTCGAGCCCGTCGCGCCGCCGCCCGCCGCCCCTTCGACGGCGACGACCCAGGCCCCGGCGCCACCGGCCGCCCCCGCCACGACCGGAGGGAAGTCATGAGCCACGACCACGCGCAACCCCTCCCGGCGGCCCCCGCCCGCCTCGCCCTCCCCGGCTCGGTCCAGGGCCTCGCGATCGCGTTCGCCCTGGTCGGCGCCGCGGCGCTCGGCTGGGCCTTCTCGCGAGGCGAGGCGCAGCTCGCCTGGAGCTCGTATCTCATCGGGGCGTTCTTCGCGCTCGGGCTCGGCGTCTTCGGCGCCGCCTGGCTCGCGATCCTCTACCTCGCCCGCGGCACCTGGTCCGTCACGATGCGCCGCATCCCGGAGGCGATGACCGCCTGGCTCCTTCCCGGCGGCGTCCTCGCGCTCGCCGTCGGCCTCGGCGCCCACTCGCTCTACCACTGGTCCCACGCGGACGTCGTCGCGAACGATCCGCTCCTGACGCACAAGGCGCCGTTCCTGAACATGACCATGTTCACCACGCTCGTCGGCGCCAGCCTCCTGCTCTGGGTCGTCTTCGGCGCGCTCCTCGTCGGCGCCTCCCGAAGGCAGGACCGGGAGGGCGGGATCGACGCCTCGCGGGCGAGCCGGACCCTTTCGGCTCTCTTCCTCGTCGTCTTCGCGCTGACGATCTCGATCGTCAGCTTCTACCTCCTCCTCTCGCTCGACGCGCACTGGTTCTCGACGATGTTCGCCGTCCTCGTCTTCACCGACGTCGTCCAGACGGGCACCGCCTTCGTCGCGGTCGTCGCCGGCCTCCTCCTGATGGCCGGGAAGCTGAAGGGGTTCCTGAACGAGAACCACCTCCACAGCCTCGGGAAGATGGTCTTCGCCTCGACGGGCTTCTGGGCCTACATCTACTTCTGCCAGCACATGCTGATCTGGTACGCGAACCTCCCGGAGGAGACGGTCTACTTCCTCAAGCGCTCCTCGAACGGCTGGCTCCCCTACATCCTCATCCTCCCCCTCCTCAAGTTCGTCGTGCCGTTCCTCCTCCTCGTCCCGCGGGAGGCCAAGCGCCAGGGCAGGAGGCTCGTCCCGGTCGCGGTCCTCATCCTCTTCGCGCAGTTCTGGGAGCTCTACGTCATGGTCGCGCCGGCGATGGGGCACGGGGGCGAGGTCGCCCACGCCCACCTGCCGTTCGTCGAGCTCGCGGCCACGCTCGGGTTCCTCGGCCTCTTCACGGTCGTCTTCGGCTGGTCCCTCGCCCGCCACGACGCCGTCCCGCTCAAGGACCCGGCCCTCGCCGAGTGCCTCGACTATCATTCCTGAGGCGCGCATGAAGCTCCGCGAGGTCCTGCTCGGCCTGGTCGTCCTCGCCCTCCTCGGGGGCGGGGTGTGGTGGGCCCGCGGACGCGGTCGCGCGGGAAAGCCCGCCGCGGGCCCCGCCGCGTTGCCCCCCGTTCACGTGAACGTCAACGGAGCCCCGGCGCCGGACGTCACCCTCGCCGACGGCTCCGTCGGCCTGGGGGACGTCCGGGTGGTCCTCTCCGTCGCGCCCCGCCCGATCCTCGCCTTCGCGAAGAACCGCTTCCGCGTCCGGGTCGAGTCGGGCGGAGCCGCCCTGCCGTTCGACGCGGGCCGCATCTCCTTCGAGATGACGATGCCGATGGGCGACCACCGCTACTCGCTCGTCCCGGCGGCGGACGGCTGGCAGGAGGCCGAGGTCGTCCTCCCCCTGTGCCAGAGCGGGAACCGGCGCTGGTTCGCGACGGTCGACGGGGCGGTCGCCGGCCGGCCGCTCTCCGCCCGCTTCCAGCTCGACCTCGCCCCCCCGGAGGCCGCTCCTCCTTCTTGATCCTCACCATCGACCTCCTCGGCTTCCTGACGCTCGGCCTCGTCGGCGGGCTGGGCCACTGCGTCGGAATGTGCTCGCCGTTCGTCCTCTTCGTCTCGCGACGGTACGTCGCGCCCGGCGCCGGCCGGGGGGCGGCCTTCCTCGCACAGCTCTGGTACTCGCTTGGACGCGTCGTCACCTACTCGCTCCTCGGCGCCCTGGCCGGCGCGCTGGGCAGCGTGGTGGAGCTCGCGGGTGCCCTTCTCGGGCTGCAGCGCGCCGCGTCGGTCGTCGCAGGGGCGGCACTCGTCCTCTGGGCTCTCGGCGCGCTCTCCGACCTGGTCCCGGGCTTCGCGGCCGGAGGGAAGCTCTTCGGCCGGATCGCGGGTGCGCTGAAGGGGCGGGTCCCCGGACACCCGTTCGCGACGGGCCTCTTCCTCGGCCTCCTGCCCTGCGGCCTCCTCTACTCCGCCGTCATCGCGGCCGTGGCCCGCGGCGGCGCGCTCCAGGGTGCCGCCGCGCTCGCGGTGTTCGGCCTCGGAACGGCGCCCGCCCTCCTCGGCGTCTCCCTCGCCGACGAGCTCCTGGCCCGTCACCGGTCGTTCGTGAACCGCCTCTCGCAGCTCTTCCTGCTCGCGATGGGCGCGTGGTTCCTCTGGACGGGGCTCGCCGGGGCCTGAGTCCCGCCGGGGACGGCTTCCCTCGCCGTCACGGCTTCTCCCGGTCGAGCGGCTCGAGGCCGTGCCGAGCCAGGTAGGCGTCGACCGCCTGCTCGATCGTGGGGAAGAAGTTCTCGGCCCCGAGCTTCGAGAAGAGTCCGTACCGCTTCAGGCGGTCCTTCACCGGGCCCTTCATCTCCGCGAAGCAGATCTCGATGCCGGCCTCCTCCAGCGCCTGGTCGAGAGCCGACAGCTCGTCGGCGGCCGTCACGTCGATGTCCGTCACGGGCTCGGCGGTGACGACGACCCACCTCGTCGGCGTCGGCGCGTCCGCCACGGCGTGGAGGACGCGCTCGTGGAAGGTCTCCGCATTCGCGAAGAAGAGGGGAGCGTCCCAACGGAAAAGGACCAGGCCCGGGATCCGCCGGGCGTCGGCGTGGCGGGAGACGTCGTGGAAGCCCTTCAGACCGTCGACGCGCCCCAGCACGGCGTCGTAGGGCCGCCACGCGCGCCAGACGAAGCCGAGGAGCGCGAGGCCGACGGCGAAGAAGATCCCCTCGATGACGCCGAAGAGCGCCACGCCGAGGAAGCAGGCGATCGACTCGACGAACTCCCAGGGTCGAAGCCGCCAGAGGCGCAGGACGCCGGAAACCTCCACGAGCCCGAGGCACGCGGAGATGACGACGGCGCCGAGGACCGCGTGGGGCAGGTCCGCCAGGAGCCTCGGCCCGAAGATCAGAAGCAGGGAGATGCAGGCGGCGCCGACGACGCCCGTGAGCTGCGTCCTCGCCCCCGCTGCCTCGGCCACCGGCGTGCGCGACGAGCTGCTGGTGATCGCGAAACCCTGGAAGAAGCCCGCGGCCACGTTGGCGGCGCCGAGAGCGATGAGCTCCTGGTTGGCATCCACCTCGTAGCGGCCTCTGAGCGCGAAGGTGCGGGAGAGGACGCTCATGTCCGCGAACGAGACGAGGGCGATGGCCAGGGCATTCAGGAAGAGGTCCCGGGCGTCGCCCGGGGACACGGCGGGAATCCGGAACGCGGGCAACCCCTGGGGAAGGGGCCCGACGACCGAGAGGCCGAAGTTCCCCGAGAGGTGGAAGACCGACGAGGCGATCGTCGCGCCGACGACGGCGACGAGCGGCCCGGGAATCCGCGGAGCCCACCTCCTGAACCCGAGGATCACGACGAGGCTGGCCAGGCCGATGGCGAGGGCCGTCTCTCCGGTCTGGCCGGTCCGGATGCCCTGCACGAGGCCCGCGACCTTCTGCAGGAGGCTGTCGCCGCTGACCTTGAACCCGAACACCCTGGGGAGCTGGCCGACGAGGACGGTGAGCGCGATGCCGTTGAGATACCCGTACCGGACCGGCTTCGAGAGGAGGTCGGTGATGAACCCGAACCGGGCGAGCCCGCCCGCCATGCACAGGACGCCCGTCAGGACGGCGAGAAGGCCGGCCAGCGCGACCGCCCGCTGCGGGTCCCCGGCGGCGTGCGGCAGGACCGCCGCCGCGATGAAGGCGGCGAGCGCCGAGTCGGGCCCGAGGACGAGGATGCGGCTCGGCCCGAAAACGGCGTACGCCAGGAGGGGGACGATGGTGGCGTAGAGCCCGTAGATGGCGGGCAGGCCCGCGGCCTCCGCGTAGCCCATCCCGACCGGGACGAGGATCGCCGTGAGGACGAGGCCGGCGACGAGGTCGTTCCACAGCCACGCGCGCTCGTACGTGCGCAGGACTCCGAGGAGCGGGATCCAGCGGCCCGGGCCCTCCGGAACGGCTCGCCTCGCAAAGGGGTTACCGGCGGGGGCCGCGGCGCTCGGGGTCGATCGCGGGTCCATCGTCTCGCCTCCCTCGGAAACCACCCGGACACCCGGGAATCTACACGCTCCGGTCACCGGACCGCCGTCGTGCCGGGCACCCGAGCCGAGGGGAGCTCGTGGAACGATGGGTGCCGGCTACCCCGCGACCGCGGCGATCTCTTCGGCCGAGAGCCCGAGGTCGTGGAGGACGCGGGAGGTGTCGGCGCCGAGCGCCGGCGCGGGGGCGTGCGGGCGGCGGAGGCCGGGAACGCCGAGGAACGCGGCCGGCGTCGGCATGACGCC
>CAZNSS010000238.1:0-6216 GCA_964575465.1 uncultured Holophagales bacterium
TCGTGTTCCAGACGCTTCCCGTCGCGAGGTCCGTCACGCCCATGACGAGCTGGCCCGTCGGGAATGCGCCGGGATGGATGTAGCGGCGGAGCGTCCTCACGTTCGCCCGGGCGGGCTCTCCGAGCCGGAACGTCTGCGCCTCCGCATGCATCGCGACCCGCGTCGGGTGGTCCGCGTGGCAGGGGTGGCTGACGAGGTAGAAGAGCGCCGGCCTGCCCGGGTCGTCGCTCGTGAAGAGAACGTCCTTCGAGCCCCGCCCCACGTAGAGGCCGTCGCGGGGACCGAGGACGTGCGCCGTTCCGTCCACGGTGACGCCGCCTCCGCCTCCGAGGTTCAGGACTCCGAGCTCGCGCCGCGCGCAGAAGAACGGCGCCCGGATCTCGGGCGGCGCCTCGAGCGCGAGGGGCGCCTCGAGGGGGACGGCCGAGCCGAGGATCGTCCGCTCCCCTTCCCAGTGGAGGAGCTTCACCTCCCCGCGCGGGAAGAGGTCCTCGACGAGGAACGCCGCTCGGAGCTCGGCGGCGCTCATCGTCTCGGCCCGGACGGGGTCGACGAGGTTTCGGTGTTCCATGGCGGGCCTCACGGTGCGATGACTTCGACCTTCAGGGGCGAGCGTACCCTCTCCGCGAACTCCGAGATCGACCGGTCCCACTCCTCGGCGCTCTTCACCTCGCCGCCCCGGTCCCATGCCGAGCCCGCCCAGTGGACGGCCGGACGGACGGCGGAGGCCTTCGCGACGGCGAGGACGTTCCCGTCCGCCTCGACGACGTCCGCGAGAGAGGCCGGGTCGACGACCAGGGCGAGGCCGAGGTTCCCGTTGTCGCCCTTGATCGGCTCCCAGGAGCGGACCGTCCCGGCGGCCTTCTCCACGCGCAGGGCCGCCCCGGCGGTCTTCTTCAGCCCGGCGGCGTGCGCGACGGCGCCGCTTCCGTCCACGGTGTAGAAGCTCTCGAAGCGGTTGAACCGCGAGCCCGCGTCGAGCGTGACCCTCTTGACCTCCGACACCCTCGCCCCGCCCGCGTCCCAGGCCTCGTACGTGAGCTCGAAGACGAGCCGGATCGGACCTGCCGCCAGGACCCGCGACTGCCGGAAGTTCCGGGCGACGAAGAGACGCCCGTCCTTCCAGACGCCGCTCCCGCCGGCCCCGCGGCTCCTGCCGGCCGAGAAGAAGTCGGCCCCTTCGCCGTTGTCGTGGTGGTAGTCGTCGACCATGTACCAGTCGTTCGCGACGAGCCGGGGCGTCCTCTTGCACCAGACGTCGATCGTGCTCGACGTGAGCGGCTCGTCCTGCCAGGTCTCGAGCGCGGGGCCGTACGCGCGGTGGGCGACCTTGTCGTTCTCCCACGCGAAGTCGTCGTACCGCTCGCGGACGAAGCGGCCGTAGACGCGGAAGTCCTCCTTCCGATACGGCGCGCGCTCCCCCGGCCTCAGGGCGTACCGCCGCGTCTCGCCGGCCGCGAAGTCGGCCCGAAAGACGAGGAGGTCGTGCTTCCCGTCGCCGTCCGAGTCGACGGCCTGCGAGAGGAGCGCCTTCCCCGTCGCCTCGTCGACGACCGCGACCTTCGCCAGGTCGGCCGCCGAAAGGCCGGGCGCGGCCCCCGAGGGGACCGCGACCGTCTCGCCCGCCCGGGGGCTCTTCAGCGTGTTCGTCACCGAGAGCCGCGTCGGTCCTCCGGCGGCAAGAAGGGGGCTCGCGGCGAGCACGACGCCCGCCGCGAGCCGGAGGAGGGAGGAGAGACGCATCAGAAGCTGAGCTTGGCCCCGATCTGCCAGTCACGCGGGTTGTTGCGCATGTCCTTGAAGTAGCCGAACGTCGCGCTCCGCGGGCTGATGTCCGGGCTCCACCAGACCGTGTAGTTGAGGGCGTTGATCGCCTCGAACCGGAGCTGGAGGGTCATGTCGTAGGGGAGTACGAACGACTTCGAGATGCCGAAGTCGAGGAGGTGGAGGTCCGGGTACCGGGCGCTGTCGATGACCGTCGGGAACGTCCGGATGTTGTTGTCGGTGACGTTGATTCGCGGGTCGGTGATGAGGCCCTGGGCGTCGGGGAAGTAGAAGCACGAAGTGTCGAACGCCGGCCGGTCGAAGCCGCCGATCTGCCCGTTCTTGTTCGAGAAG
Organism: uncultured Holophagales bacterium; assembly: GCA_964575465.1. Classification (GTDB taxonomy): domain Bacteria; phylum Acidobacteriota; class Thermoanaerobaculia; order UBA5066; family UBA5066; genus UBA5066. The sequence continues at coordinate 2,119 of CAZNSS010000238.1, forward strand.
TCGGTCTTGACGTCCGACGTCTTGCAGCTCGGGTCGAAGTAGACGTTGCTGCTCCAGACGATGGGCTGGCCGACCTGGTACTGGTAGGCCGCCGTCAGCTGCCAGCCGCCGAGGACCGCGTCGAGCAGGCCGCTCCAGTTGCTGCCGTAGGTCCGTCCCTTGCCGAACGGGAGCTTCCAGATGCCGGCCACCGTCGCGCGGTGCGGGCGGTCGTCGGGCGAGAGGCGCTTCTCGAGCTGGGTGTCCGAGGCGTTCAGGTAGTTCAGCTCGTCCATCAGCTTCGACCAGGTGTAGGTGACGAGGATCGACGAACCGTCCTTGAACTGCTTCGAGACCGAGGTCTGGAGCGCGTTGTAGGAGTCGGACCCGCTGTACTCCTCGACCGCGACCCGGCCGAACTCGGAGTAGGGCCTGAGGAGCTGGTTCCGCTGGATCGTCGCGCCGTTGTAGCTCGTCCCCGGGAGGAGGCCCTTGTAGGGGTTCGCGACGTTCGCGCTGAGGTACGCCTCGACGGCGGTGTCGCGGTACGGCAGCGACGAGAGGTACTGCCTCGGGACGCCGTTGATGTCGTGGCGCACCGCGAGGTTCCGCCCCTCGCTCCCGATGTAGGCGAGGTCGAGGCGCCAGCGCTTGCCCAGGTCCTGCGTGACCCCGGCCTGCCAGCGGGTGTAGGTCGGGCTCTTGCGGTCCATCTGGATGAGCGAGCTCGACGTCGAGACGAGGTCACGGCCGTTGAACGTCGCGAGGCCGAGCGAGGAGCCGGTCGGAGCGGTGAGGCCGTTCGGGAAGGGGTTGTTGAGGTCGGCGATGAAGGTCCCGCCGTTGTTCTCGGTCGAGACGAGGAGGGTCGGCTGGGAGAACCCCGTCTGGTTGATCGCGTCGAAGAACCACGGGAACGAGAAGAGGCCGATGCCTCCGCGCACGACCGTCTTCTCCGTCAGGAGATACGACGCGCCGATGCGGGGAAGGACCTTCGTGATCGTGTCCCAGGTGGCGCCCGAGCCGTAGAGGAGGCCGCCGCGGACGGCGAACTGGCTCACCGGGATCTCGGGGATCGGGCTCGTCGCGTACGCCGCCTTCGCCGCCGCCTCGACGGGGTTCGAGCTCGTCAGGTCGAAGCCGTAGATGTTCCAGTCGTTCGCCTCGGTGAGCCCCTGGTCGACCTCCAGCCGCAGGCCGCCGTTGACCGTCAGCTTCTTCCCGACCCGCCACTCGTCGTTCACGTAGAGGGCGTGGCCCATCTGGCTGTAGTCGCCGTAGGTGTTCCAGTCGATGAGGCTGTTTCCGCCCGACGTGGGGAGGCCGAGGAGGAACTGGGCGAGCGCCTGCCCCTGCTGGACGGAGGCGCTGTTGTTCGCCCGCGTGTAGGCGCCCGTAAAGTTGTAGCGCCCCGCGAGATAGCCGGCGTCCGTCCTCCACCACTTCTGGTAGCGGAAGTCGTAGCCGGCGCGGACGGTGTGGTCCTTCAGGAGCCAGGTGACGGAGGGGACGGCCGAGTAGTTGTAGAAGGGCCGGTTGAAGCCCTTGGTGTAGTCCGACCGGTTCGAGCCGAGCGACTGGAAGCCGGTGATGTCGAACCGCGGCAGGTAGTCGTAGCCGCGGAAGAGCTCGACGGTCTTCGCGTCGAAGCCGAGCGAGGCGGGGTCGAAGGTGTCCGAGGGGCTCCGGCGCTCGCCGAACTTGGAATAGGAGAGGCGGAGGTCGCCGATGAGGGAGGAGGAGAAGGTCCCCGTGTATCCGAGGGTCGAGCCGAAGTTGTCGCGCGTGTCGACGCCCTGGGTGACGGCGAAGTCCTCGACGACGCCGGCCCAGTTGTACCGGTCCTCGAGGCGCTGGTTCCAGTAGGCGTTCAGGAAGAGCTGGTGCCCGCCGGAGAGGCTCTGGTCGAGCCGGATCAGGGCCGCCTGGTAGTCGTACGTCCGGTCCTGCGGCGAGTAGTAGTTGTTCGTCTGGTCCGACTTCCCGGCCTGGGTGGGCATCGGGTAGTACTTCATGAGGGCCATCGCGATCGGATTGAGGCGGTTCGTCGGGATGATGTTCCCCGCGAACGCCGTCCGGTTCGAGGTCCCCGTCAGCGGGTCGTAGATCTTGATCCCGAGCGGGAGGAGCTCGGAGAAGTCGCCCCTCCGCATCTTCTCCGACGGGACCGTCAGGGTGACCGGCTCGGCCGTCGCGTCCTGGAGGTTCTCGTAGGACGCCATGAAGAAGGTCGAGTCCTTGACGATCGGACCGGCGATCATCGCGGCGAAGCGGTCGTACTGCCGGTCGGGATTCTCCGCGTTCTGCTTGTGCTGGAAGGGGGAGAGGGCCGTCCGGTCGCTCGACCGGTTGAAGTACGACGCGGCGCCGTGGAACTGGTTCGTCCCGCTCCGGAGGGCGAGGTTGATGACGGCGCCCGCCGTGTGGCCCGACTGGGCGTCGAAGGAGTTCGTCTCGACCTTGAACTCCGAGATCGCCTCCGACGGCGGGGAGAAGCCGACGCGCCGGTCGGAGACGATGTTCGGGGCGCCGTCGAGCGTGAAGTCGTTGCCGCCCCTCACGCCGTTCGCGACGACGCCGCCGAGGTTCGCGTTGTCGCCCGGGCGCGAGAAGTGGAGGTCGGAGGCCTCCGAGATGCCGGGTGCGATGCGGCTCAGCATGTAGGCCGTGCCGTCGGCGAGCGGCAGCTCCTTGATCTGCTCTCGCGAGACCACCTGCCCGGTCACGGGCGAGGTCTGGTCGAGGATCGGGGCGCCGCCGGTGACGACGATCTCCGAGGAGACGCCGAGCGTGAGGACGAGGTCCACCGTCAGGACGTCGCCGACCCGGACGTCGATCCCCTTGCGGGCTGTCGGCTGAAGCCCGACCAGCTTCGCCGTGACGTCGTACTTGCCGGCGTTCAGGTAGGGGACGCGGTAGTACCCCTTGGCGTCGGTCACCGCGTTCGACGACACGTTCGTGGCGACGTTCGTGATCGTGACGGACACCCCGGGCAGCTCGCCGCCCGAGTTGTCGACGATCCGCCCCTTGATCGTGCCGCGATAGTCCTGTGCGAGCGCGAACGAGCTGAAGCCGAGAAGGAGCACCCAGAGGATCGTATTGAGGGAGCGGATCCGCGGTGTCATGGCGCCTCCTGTTTCCGCGTCACGGTCGAGTCGGTCTGGTCGGGAATGGCCTGCTGCCCGGGTCGGATTTGCCACCGCAATTCGTATCACCACGAGAATCCGCGTGTCAAGTAGTTGTTTTACCACTTTCGAAATTTTGTGCCCGCCACCCGGACCCGGCCGCCGCTCGGGCGGCCCCCGGAATCGGGCCGAAAGCCTCTCACGCAGCGCTTCGCACATCCCCTCCGCCGTCCGCCCGGGGCCGGACAAATGGTCATACCGAAGGGCACCGCTGTACTTACGCTTCAGGACCGGTTGGGGGCCTTCGCCTCCGACCCGGCGCGTCAGGCCGACCGGCGGGCTGCGTCCCGGCCGAGCCGGCCGAGGGGGATCCCGAGGTAGGCCTTCGCGTTGAAGAACGAGACGTCCTCGACGAGGCGCCCGAGGAGGGGCCGGTCGTCGGGGAGGAGGCCCCGCTTCACGTCGCTCCCGAGGATGTCGCAGAGGAGCCTTCGGAAGTAGTCGTGCCGGGAATAGGACAGGAAGGACCTCGAGTCGGTCACCATCCCGATGAAGCGGGCGAGGAGCCCCATGTTCGAGAGGGCGGCGATCTGCCGCTCCATTCCTTCCCTCTGGTCGAGGAACCACCAGGCCGAGCCGTACTGGAGCTTTCCGGGGACCGTCCCGTCCTGGAAGTTCCCGATCATCGTCGCGAAGAGCTCGTTGTCGGAGGGGTTCAGGTTGTAGAGGACGGTCTTCGCGAGGCGGTCGGCCTCGTCGAGCCGGTCGAGGAACCGGGCCAGCGCCTCCGCCTGAGGGAAGTCCCCGATCGAGTCGAAGCCGGTGTCGGGCCCGAGGAGGCGCCGCATCCGGGTGCTGTTGTTCCGGAGGGCGCCGAGGTGGTACTGCTGCACCCAGCCACGGGCGTGGTCCATCAGGGCGAGCTCGTGGAGAAGGGCCGAGCGGAGGCGGCGCGCCTCGCCGGGCGCGAGGGCGCGCCCGCCCCGGAGCGTCG
>CAZNSS010000239.1:0-6206 GCA_964575465.1 uncultured Holophagales bacterium
TCGTCGCCGAGCTCCGCGCCGCCGGGGCGGAGGTCGACACGGAGGCACGCCCCGGCTTCGCCCTCGCAGACAACGCGCGCCTCTTCATGCGCGTCCTCTACGGGAGCATGTCGGCCGGCCTTCCGGAGGGCCAGTTCGAGAAGCTGAAGGCCCGCGCCGCCGCCCTCGCGCCGGACGACGACTCGTTCCGCGCGCGCCTGACGCGCGACACGGCGCAGACCCACCGCGACTTCGACCTCGCCCGCGAGGCCCGCGAGCGCCAGCGTGCACTCTGGGCGGAGTTCTTCACGCGCTACGACGCGCTCCTCTGCCCCGCCTTCCCGACGCCGGCGTTCCCGCACGACCAGAGCCCCGACTTCGCGAGGCGGACGCTCCCGATAAACGGCGTGCCTCAGCCCTACCTCGGGACGCTTCTCGGCTGGCCGGCGCTCGCGGGGCTCTCGTCGCTCCCCGGCACGGCGGCGCCCGTCGGCTTCACGCGCGAGGGGATGCCGGCGGGCATCCAGGTCGTCGGTCCCTACCTCGAGGACCGGACGGCGATCCACGTCGCGAAGTGCGTCGCGGAGGTCTCCGGGGGCTACGTCCGCCCGCCCGGTCTGCCGTAGGACACGAAGACCCGATCCTCGCCGCTGATCCCGAGAGGCGCCGGCACGACCCTCGGGCTCCTGCTCCAGCCGTTCTGACCGCTTCCGCCGGCACATCGGGGTCAGGAGAGTCCGGGCGAAGGTGGTGCCTGACGGGCGGACGGCGCTCCTCGCACGTGGAGCGCTTTCGATACGACCCGGTGGCCGGGCCCGCGGGGCGGTTGATTCCGGCGAATCCCGAGGCGGCGCCGGACCTGGGCCCGACGATCTTCGAGCGCTGCGGGCAACAGGAGGGAAGCCCGAAGGGGCACAGACCCCGCGAGCACGGCCGTCCTTCGCGTCACCCCGCCCTGGCGATCCCGGCGGGCGGCAAGAGGGTCCTCAGGGCTCGTCCTCGACCCCGGTATCGGTCACGAGGAGGTCGAAGCCGTCCGTGCGGTCGAGAAGCCGGTCGACGGTCCCCGGGAGGAGGCGTGCGGCGAGGCCCCGCCGGGTCGGGGGGCCGACGATGAGGACGCCGACGTTCTCCTCCTTCACGAACGAGAGGATCTCCTTCGCCACGTCCTCGGCCTCCCGCACGACGACCGTCGCGCCGAGCGTCATCGCGAGCTCCACGTTCTCCGTCAGGGCGCGGTGCTGGCGGGCCGAGAGGTGCTCGGGGCGTTCGCGCGTGCGCCTCACGTGGAGGGCGAACCAGCGGGTGTTCATCCGCCCCGCCGTGCGCGAGGCGCGCAGGATCAGCTTCCGGCCGGTCTCGGGCTCGAGGGGGATCGCGACGGCGACGCGGGCCTTCTGGGCAGTCGCCTCGAGCGCGCTCCCCTCGCGGGTGTCGGCCTCGATGTGATCCGCGGTCTGGAAGAGCGTCAGCTCCCGGAGCCGCGTCAGCTTCTCCTCGGTGAAGAAGTTCGCGAGCGCCTGCTCGGCCTTCTCGGCCGAGTAGACCTTGCCGCCCCGGATCCGCTCCCTCAGCTCCTCGACCGGGAGATCGACGACGACGAGGGCGTCGGCGTCGCGGACGATCCTGTCGGGGAGGCGCTCACGGACCTCGATACCCGTCACGGACGCGACGACGTCCTGGACCCCCTCGAGGTGCTGGACGTTCACGGCGGCCATCACGGAGATCCCGGCGGCGAGGATCTCCACGACGTCCTTCCAGCGCTTGTCGTTCCGGCTTCCCGGCGCGTTCGTATGGGCGAGCTCGTCGACGATGACGACGTCGGGCCGGCGCCTCAGGATGGCGTCGAGGTCCATCTCCGGGAGAACGACCCCCTGGTAGCTGACCTGCTTGCGCGGGACGACCTCCAGGTCACCGATCCGGGCTTCGGTCTCCGACCTTCCATGCGTCTCGACGTACCCGATGACGACGTCGGTCCCGTGGCGCCTCAGCCCGTGCGCGTCGTCGAGCATCTTGTAGGTCTTCCCGACGCCGGCCGCCATGCCGAGGTAGACCTTCAGCCTCCCGGGACGGAGATCCCGCGCGGCCCTCCGGAGAAAGGCCTCGGGTCCGGGACGCCGGTCCTCCGCGACGCGGGGCATGGCTCGATTATGGTGGCTGCGGGAGCCCGGGTGCCGCCGGCCCCCGGCGCCGGTCCAGCACGTCGAGGTTCAGCAGCAGGACGTTCACGCGCGGCTCGCCGTAGAGGCCGAGGAAGCGCCCCTCCGTCCGACGCGCGATGAGCGCCTCGAGCTCGGCGGCGGGGATTCCCGTCTCCCTCGAGACCCGCGGGGCCTGCCAGAGCGCGAAGGCGGGGGAGATGTGGGGGTCGAGCCCGGAGCCTGAGGCCGTCACGGCGTCCGCCGGCACGGGACCCCTCGCGCCGGGGCTCTCGGCGCGGGTCCTGGCCACCTCCGCCGTCACCCGGCCGGCCAGCGCCTTCGAGGTGGGACCGAGGTTCGAGCCGCCCGAGGCGGCGGCGTCGTAGCCGCTCCCCGCGGTGGAGGGGCGGGGGCGGAAGAGGCCGGGCGACGTCAAGGCCTGGCCGATCAGCTCCGAACCGATGACCTTTCCGTCGAGCGCCACGAACGACCCGCCCGCTGCGGCGGGGAAGGCGACGCGGCCGACGGCCCACACGGCGGCGGGGTAGAGGAAGCCGAGCAGGAGAGTGAAGACGACGAGGAGGCGGACGGAGACGAGAACGTGGTCCTTCACGGCAGGCACCTCAGGCCAGCTTCACGGCGACGAGAAGGAGGTCGATCAGCTTGATCCCGACGAACGGGGCGGCGAGGCCGCCGAGGCCATAGATCAGGAGGTTGCGACGGAGGATCCGCCCCGCGCCGAGCGGCCGGTACGAGACCCCCCGGAGCGCGAGCGGGATGAGGGCGACGATGATGAGCGCATTGAAGATGACGGCCGAGAGGATCGCGCTTTCGGGGGTCGCGAGCTTCATCACGTTGAGAGCCTGGAGCTGGGGGAACGTCGCGACGAAGAGCGCCGGGAGGATGGCGAAGTACTTGGCGACGTCGTTCGAGATGGAGAACGTCGTCAGCGCGCCCCGCGTCATCAGGAGCTGCTTGCCGATCTCGACGACCTCGATCAGCTTCGTCGGGTTCGAGTCGAGGTCGACCATGTTCCCGGCTTCCTTCGCCGCCTGGGTACCGGTGTTCATCGCCATCCCGACGTCGGCCTGGGCGAGGGCCGGTGCGTCGTTCGTCCCGTCGCCGGTCATGGCGACGAGGTTCCCGTTCGCCTGCTCCTTCCGAATCAGGGCGAGCTTGTCCTCGGGCGTCGCCTCGGCGAGGAAGTCGTCGACGCCCGCCTCCCGGGCGATGCTCGCGGCGGTGAGAGGGTTGTCGCCGGTGATCATGACCGTCCGGATCCCCATCGCCCGGAGGCGGTCGAACCGCTCCTTCATGCCGCCCTTCACGACGTCCTTCAGGTAGATCGTCCCGGCGACCTTCCCGCCGTCGGAGACGACGAGGGGTGTCCCGCCCTGGCCGGCGATCCGGGCGACGTCGCGGCGGACCTCCTCGGGAAAGCTCCCACCCGCGGCCCGGACGAAGGTGTCGACCGTGTCGGCCGCGCCCTTCCGCACCTTCCGTCCGCCCTCGAAGTCGAGGCCAGACATGCGCGTCCGGGCAGTGAACGGGACGAAGTGGGCGTGCAGGTCGCGCAGCTCGCGGCCCCGGATTCCGTGTTTCTCCTTGGCGAGGATGACGATCGAGCGCCCCTCGGGCGTCTCGTCGGCGAGCGAGGCGAGCTGGGCCAGCTCGGCCAGCTCGCGGGCGTCGACACCTGGCGCCGGGAGGAACTCGGCCGCCTGGCGGTTGCCGAGCGTGATCGTTCCCGTCTTGTCGAGGAGGAGGACGTTGACGTCGCCGGAGGCCTCGACGGCCCGGCCCGACATGGCGAGGACGTTGTGACGGAGGACGCGGTCCATCCCCGCGATACCGATGGCCGAAAGGAGTCCGCCGATCGTCGTCGGGATGAGACAGACGAGAAGGGCGACGAGGACGGTCGGCGAGAGCTCGCTCCCCGAGTAGAGGGCGAAGGGGCGCAGGGTGACCGTCGCGAAGAGGAAGACGATCGTCAGGCCCGCGAGGAGGATGTCGAGGGCGATCTCGTTCGGCGTCTTCTGCCGCTCGGCCCCCTCGACGAGCCTGATCATCCGGTCGAGGAAGGTCGAACCGGGCTCGGAGGTGATCTCGACGACGATCCGGTCGGAGAGGACCTTCGTCCCGCCGGTGACCGCCGAACGGTCGCCTCCCGCCTCCCGGATCACCGGGGCCGACTCGCCGGTGATGGCGGATTCGTCGACCGAGGCGATCCCCTCGACGACGGTCCCGTCGCCCGGGATCAGCTGGTTCACCTCGACGACGACGAGGTCGCCCTTCCGGAGCGCGGAGGAGGGGACGCTCTCCTCGCGCCGTTCGGCGCCGGCGAGGCGTCGCGCGACGGAGTCCGTCTTCGTCCGGCGGAGAGAGTCGGCCTGGGCCTTGCCGCGCCCCTCGGCGACCGCCTCGGCGAAGTTCGCGAAGAGGACCGTCGCCCAGAGCCAGAGGACGACCTGGAGCTGGAAGGAGAACGACCCGCGCGTCCCGACCCCGAGGAGGGCGGCCGTCGCGAGGACGGCGCCGGCCTCGACGACGAACATCACGGGGTTTCTCGCCATGTGGCGCGGGTGGAGCTTGCGGAAGGAGTCGGCCGCGGCCCGGGCGAGGAGGGCGCGGTCGAGGAGCTTGATCTCGGAGGGCCTGGTCATCGGTTCAGGCTCAGAACGTCCGGCCCGCGGCCATCAGCAGGTGCTCGACGACCGGACCGAGGGAGAGGACGGGAAAGAAGGTGAGAGCCCCGACGACGAGGATCACGCCGGCGAGGAGGAGGGTGAAGAGAGGGCCGTCGACGGGAAAGGTCCCGGCCGACTCCGCCTGCCTCTTCTTGGCCGCGAGCGACCCGGCCATCCCGAGGATCGGGACGATCATCAGGAACCGCCCGAAGAACATCGAAAGGCCGAGGAGGACGTTGTAGAAGTCCGTGTTCGCGTTGAGCCCTGCGAAGGCGCTCCCGTTGTTGCCGGCCGCGCTCGTGAAGGCGTAGAGGGCCTCCGAGAGGCCGTGGGGGCCGGCGTTCGCGAGACTCGAGAGGCCGTCCTTCGTCGTGACGGCGGCCGCCGTTCCGACGAGGATGCAGAACGTCAGGACGAGGACGGCGAGCATCGCCAGCTTCACCTCCGCCCCTTCGATCTTCTTGCCGAGGTATTCGGGCGTTCGGCCCACCATCAGCCCGGCGATGAAGACCGAGAGGACGACGAAGACGAAGACGCCGTAGAGGCCCGCGCCGACCCCTCCGAAGATCACCTCGCCGAGCTGGATGTTGACGAGCGGCACGAGGCCGCCGAGGGGCGTGAAGGAGTCGTGCATCCCGTTCACGGCTCCGCACGACGCGGCCGTCGTGATCGTGGCGAAGAGGGCGGTGTCGGCAGCGCCGAAGCGGACCTCCTTGCCCTCCATGTTTCCGGCCGCGGCGTCGACCCCGGCGGCGTGATGGATCGGGTTGCCCCGCGTCTCGGCCCAGGTCGTGACTCCCGCGCCGACGAGCAAGAGAAGGCTCATGGCGCCGAAGACGGCCCAGCCGTGTCGGAGCTTTCCGGTCATCGACCCGAGCGTGCAGGTCAGGCCAGCCGGGATTGCGAAGATGAGGAGCATCTCGAGGAGGTTCGTCGCGGGCGTCGGGTTCTCGAACGGGTGGGCGGAATTCGCGTTGAAGAAGCCGCCGCCGTTCGTCCCGAACATCTTGATCGCCTCCTGCGAGGCGACCGGGCCGAGCGGGATCGTCTGCCTCGCGCCGTCGAGCGTCGTGACCCTGGCGGAGGCGGAGAAGGTCTGGACGACTCCCTGCGACATCAGGACGATCGCGGCGGCGAGCGAAATGGGGAGGAGGACCCACAACGTCGACCGAGTCAGGTCGACCCAGAAATTGCCGATGGTCTTCGACTCGGCGCGGGCGATCCCCCGGATCACCGCGACCGCGATGGCGATGCCGGCGGCGGCCGAGAGGAAGTTGTGAAGCGCGAGCGCCGCCATCTGGGTCAGGTGCGACATCGTCGACTCGCCCACGTACGCCTGCCAGTTCGTGTTCGTGACGAACGAGACCGCCGTGTTCCAGGCGAGGGCGGGCGGCACGGC
>CAZNSS010000240.1:0-6206 GCA_964575465.1 uncultured Holophagales bacterium
GTCGTCCCGGCCGCCGCCGGCCGGCTCCGCTTCGAGTGCGCGCCGCTCACGCACTTCGTCCCGGTCGTCTTCCAGTTCCTCCTCGACGGAGCCGAGCGCGAGTGGTCCGACCCGGGCCCCGAGCCGACGCGCGAGTACACGAACCTCCGCGAGGGGAGCTACACGCTCCGCGTGAGGACGCGCGACCCGCAGGGGCGCACGAGCCCGGAGGCGCTCTACCGCTTCCGCGTCCTCCCGCCCTGGCACCGCGCCCCGGTGGCCCTCGCGCTCTGGGCCGTCCTCGGCGTGGCGGCGGTGGTCGGCGCGCTTCGCTTCCGGCACCGGGCGCTCGAGAGGAGAAACGAGCTCCTGAGGAGCCGGGTCGAGGAGCGGACGCGCGAGCTCGCCGACGCCGTCGCCCAGCTCGACGCCGCCCGCGCCCAGCTCGAGGAGCGGAACGTCGACCTCGCCTCGGCGAACGAGAAGCTGACCTCGCTCTCCTACCTCGACGGGCTGACGGGGCTCGCGAACCGGCGCCACTTCGACGAGACGCTCCAGCGGGAGTGGAGCCGCGCGGCCCGCAACGGGAGCGAGCTGTCGGTCGTGATGGTCGACGTCGACCACTTCAAGAAGCTGAACGACCTCCTCGGCCACCCGGAGGGAGACCGCTGCCTCCGCGAGATCGCGCAGATCCTCTCCGCCGGCGCGGCCCGCGCCGGCGACCTCGCGGCCCGCTTCGGCGGAGAGGAGTTCGTCGTCCTCCTCCCGCAGACCGCGGCCGAGGGGGCGGCGCACCTCGCCGAGGAGCTTCGACAGGGCGTCGAGGCGCTCGGCCTCGCGAACCCCGGCTCGCCGTTCCGCGTCGTCACGGCGAGCTTCGGCGTCGCCTCGTCCGTCCCGCGCGACGGCGGGAGGCCGGACGAGCTCCTCGCGGCGGCCGACGAGGCGCTCTACGACGCCAAGGCCTCGGGCCGCAACCGCGTCGCCGAGGGGTGAGGACGCGTCGCCCGCGGGCACGCCGCCAGGGCCGACCCGCGCTAGAGTGGAGAGTCCTCGAGGATCGGGAGTCGGCACGGGCACGGGATCTGGAGGAGTGAAATGGCACCTTGCAGACGGGCCGCGACGGCATTCGTCGTCCTGGCGCTTGCGACCGGAGCGGCCGCGGCGACCGACGTCTTCCAGGAGTACGGTCTCGACCGCCGGTCGTGGGCCGACGCCTTCGTGCACTCCCTCGCGGACGGCGTCCTCCACGCGCCTGGCGTCCCGGGCAAGCTGAAGGGCGTCCCCCCGGCGCAGCGCGCCGCCGTCGTCCAGGCCCTTGGCTCGGCTGCAAAGACGTTCTTCGGCGGCGCGGAGTTCCAGGCGCGCTACCGGAAGGAGTACGAGTCCTCGCTCCCGGGCGACCTTCGCCCGCCTCGCTCGGCCTCCGAGATCGAGGCGTCGAGCCGCGCCGAGATGCAGAAGGGGCTCACCGAGATGGAGCAGAGCGTGAAGTCCCTCCAGGGGGACGCCCGGAAGCAGGCCGAGACCGCCCTGGCGCAGGTGCGCTCCGAGATGGAGCGGCAGGCCGCGGCCCTCGGAATGGCCGCCGCGCAGCAGGCCGCCGACGAGAAGGCGCGTTACGAGGCCGCCAGGAAGCGGCCGCCCGACCCGAACGCCCTCTCGCCCGACCCGAAGGTCTCGCTCCGGAGGTCGCTCGCGACGTTCCTGGCGGAGACCAGCGGCGTCGATCACGCCGCCGAGACCCGCGAGGCGATGCGGACGCGGCGCTTCGTGAAGCCCGAATACGAGGCGAAGCCCCGCTCCTGGAAGGCGTGCTACCGCGCCGGGCGCGAGGCCTGCGAGGCCGCGCGGGCGTTCGCTTCGGGGTGGCTCGCGGAGCTGAAGTAGGGGCCTCGCCCCGCGCACGGGTCCACGCCCGGGAGCCTCATCCCCTCCCGAACGCGACGAGGAGGACGATGCCGGCGGTGACGACCGCGATCCCCGCGACGACCCGCGCGCCGAGACGCTCGCGGCCGATGACGACGGCGAACGGGACCGAGAGGACCGGCGCGAGCGAGGTGAGCGCGGCGGCGACGGCGAGCGGCGAGTGCGTGAGGCCGACGACGAAGAGGGCCGTCCCGCCGACGCTCTCGAGGATGAAGTAGGGCCAGGCGCGGCGCACCTCGGATGCCGGGACGAAGAGCGGCGTCCGGCGGCCACGGAGCAGGAGGCGGCCGAGCGGGATGAGCGCGACGGCGAAACCCATCCGGAACGTGTTCACCGCGGCGACGGGGAGCCCCGCTCCGCCGCGCGCGATCGCGAAGGTGTTGAGCGCCCAGAAGAGCGACGTCGCGAAGGCGAGAGCGACCCCCGCACCGTGCCCGGAGCCCGGAAGCGCCGCCGTGCCGGGCCCGGCGCCCTGGCCTGAATCGCCCCGGCGCCGCACGACCGTCACGACGCCGACGACGACGAGCGCGACGCCGGAGAGCCCCGCCGCCGCGACGCGCTGCCCGAGGAAGGCCCATCCCGCGAACGCCGACCAGAGAGGGTAGGTCGAGGCGATCGCGAGGGCGACCGGGACGCCGAGGAGCCGCGCGCTCGCGAGGAAGAGCGCGTCGCCGACGACGTAGCTCCCGACGACGGAGAGGAGGAGCCAGCCGGCGCGTCCCGGCGTGACGAGCGCGAGCGCGCTCGCGTCCGTCGCGAGGGCCGCCGCGAGGAAGAGGGGGAACGAGAGCCCCGCCCTGAGGAGGTTGACCGCCATCGGGCTCGAGGCGTGCGCGGCCCGCGTGTAGACGTTCGCCGAGAGCGCCCAGAGGGCCGCCGAGCCGAGGCAGGCCGCCGGGCCGAGGAGGAGGGCGCCGCTCAGCGTCCCGCCGTCCCGGCCGACGGGGCGACCCCGTCGGAGAGCGTCCGGTGGCGGTCGACCCAGTACGCCCACGCCACGAGGAGCCACTGCGCGTGCCCGGCCCAGGCGATCGGCCCGACCGCCGGCGGAGGCGGGCCGAGGAGGTTCGCGGCGTAGATCGCGAGCAGGGACCCGACGAGGCTCCAGAGGGCGATCGAGCCGGTCCGGTCGAGGGCCCTCGTCGTCCGGAGGTAGAGCGCGACCCCCGCCCCGAAGATCGCGAGCTCGACGGCGACCGTCCCGGGGAGCGAGTGCCAGAGGCCGAGGCCGACCCGCACGCCGCTCCCCGGCAGGAGGGGAAGGTCGGGGCGGTGCGTCAGGAAGTCGAGGACCCAGTGGCTCACGACGGCGGCGAACATCGTCACCGCCCCGGCCGCGTACCTCCTTGCCAGCTGGTAGACCCCGGCGAAGAGGAGCCCCCACGCGACGACGGCAAGGAGACCGTGCGAGATCGGGTAGGAGACGAAGTCGAGCGGTGTGACGCGCGTGATCCCGGGCCGGATCTCGACCCGCTCGAGCCCCGCGAGAAGAAGAGTGGGCCAGAGGAGGTCGACGAACTGCGCCGCGAGGAAGAGCGTGCCGAGCGAGGCGCGCGGGGCCGCGGCCTTGCCCGCGAAACCGACCCCGAAGTGTCCGACGAACATGGCGTGGCGGAGCCTAGCAGGAGCAGGAACGGCGCCGGACCCCGGACCCCGCAGAGTGTAGAGTGCAGACCAGACCCCCGGGGAAGGGGGTCTGGTCTGCACTCTACACTCTGCGGAGAGGCATTCATTCGTCGGCCCGTTTCGTGCACACTCCCGCTGCGCCGCAGCGGGGTCCGACAGGCCTGGCAGGGTGAGGCCCCCGGGCGGTGAGGAACACACGGAGGGCCGAATCGTGAAGACCGAAAGACCGCTCGCCAGCCCCGACCGCCACGGCCCGGCCGTCAACGGACTCTCGCAGCGCGCGCTCGCCACGCCCGAGCCGTTCGTCCGCCTCTTCTCGCGGCGCGTCCAGCAGGAGGGCGCGCTCGACCTGACCCAGGGCGACTACAAGAACGCCGACTTCGCGCCGCACCCGGAAGTCGTGAGGGCCGCCCAGCGGATCACGCGGAACACGGTCCACAGCTACGGCCCCGCGGTGGGCCGGATGGACGTGCGGAGCGAGGTGGCCGACTTCTTCAACCGCGACGGCCTCCTCGACTACCCCGCGTCCCAGGTCCGCTTCCTGCCCGACGAGGTCCTCTTCACGCCCGGTACCCGCTCCGGCCTCGCGATGGTCCTCGAGGTCCTCGGCGCCGACGGCTCGGGCGTCGTCGTCCCGCGGCCGAGCTGGGAGTACGACTGGTACGTCGAACGGGCCGGCAAGAAGCTCGTCGAGCTGCCGACGGCGCCGCCCGACTTCCTCCCCGACCCGAGGGAGCTCGACCGCCTCCTCGCGAAAGGGGGGATCTCGTCCGTCATCCTGAACAACCCGCACAACCCGACCGGCCGCGTCTACCCGCGCGAGCTCGTCGAGGAGATCGTCCGCGTCGCGGTGAAGAACCGCTGCTACGTCCTCTACGACTCGGTCTACCAGCGGCTCGACTACGTCGGCTGGTTCGTGAACCCCGCCTTCGCCGACCCCGAGTGGCGCGACTGGGTCGTCTCGCTCTCTGGCCTCTCGAAGATGGACATGTTCGGTGCCTCGACGGGCACGCGTGCCTGCTGGATGGTGATCTCCGACCAGATCCGCTCGAACGGCGTGAGGGCGCGGGAGATCCTCGCGAACCTCTCCGCCTGGCTCGTCGCCACGCCGTCGACCCTCGCCCAGGACTGGGCCCTCGCAGCGCTCCAGAGCCCGCTGGCGGTCCTCCGGCGGCCCTCCCCCTACATGCGCGAGCGGCGCGACTTCATGGTCCAGGCGGCCGACGACCTCGCCCCCCTGGGCGTCGAGAGAACCGACTTCGGCGGGACTTTCTACGCCCCGCTCGCCTTCCCGGGCCTCGTCGGCGAGCCGTTCGACCGCCTCCGCGGCGGAGTCCACGAGAGGGCCGTCGTGAGGGACTCGGTCGACGCCTTCGAGCTCCTCCTCTCGGGGGGCGTCGGCGGGATCCCGTTCATCGCGTTCGCCGGCTCCGACGCGGCGCGCTACGGGACCTGGCAGCGCCTCTCGTACGGCTCGAAGGACGTGAAGGAGCTCTCGGTCTTCATCGACCGCGTCCGCGCCCGCATCTCGGAACAGGGCCGTCTCGGCTCGAGCGCCCCGCCGAAGGCCGCCGCTTCGCGGTCGTCCCTCGACGCCGTCTGGGAAAGCGTCTGCACCGCCGAGGGCTACGACGCCCTGGACGGCCTCGACCCGAAGGCGTTCGCCGCCGCCCGGAAGAAGTTCCTCCTGGACCCGCGACACGAGACGCTCCGCCTCACCGGGACGAAGCACCCCGACTCGACCACCCACCGCGCCGAGCAGCTCGAACGCGCTCTCCGCTCGGCGCCCGCCGGCACGCCCGACCGCGCGAAGCTCGCGCTGAAGCACCTCGAGTGGAACCCGCTCGTCGAGGCGCGGCCCGAGTACGAGGAGACGATCGCCGACCTCCTCGGGCCGTGCAGCGAGGTCCTCCTCGATTTCGAGGGGCGGCAGATCAGCCCCGAGTGGCTCGACCTCCCCGAGAAGGTCGTCCTCGCGCTCCTCCGCCACGGGATCGTGCCGGGCGAGGACCGCCACCTCCTCTTCCGCGTCCCGAACCCCTTCATCGAGCAGGACGAGGAGAAGATCGTCAAGATCCTCGCCTCGGTCGCCCGCGCGAACGTGCTCTTCCACCTCGCGTGCGAGAAGGTCGGGATCACGCCCGTCCAGAACGCCCTCCCCGAGGTGACGATTCCGCAGGTCAACTCCGGCGCGGAGATCGGCGCCGTCGTCAAGATCGGCACGCTCTACCGCGCCGCAATCGCGAGCCTCTTCGCGGGTGACGGGCACGGCGACGCCTTCCTCGCCCGGAGGGTGAAGGAGCGCGACCGCGCGGCCCTCCTCGAGAAGGTCACGCGGGTCCGCCTCGTCCCGCTCTGCGAGAACGTCGGCGCCCTCGCGCACCTCCCCGAGTTCCTCGAGGCGCTCTACCTTGCCCTCGAGAGGGGGCGCGGGTTGCCCGACGTCCCGAACGCGTCGGTCTTCCGGACCCGCTGGGGCCGCGACGACGCGATTGTCCGCGTCTTCGTCGCGATGTCCGACACCGCCGAGCAGAGCGGGAAGATCGCGACGGACGCCGCCTGCACGCTCGCGCTCGCCGGGCGCGAGGAGGCCCAGCGCCGCCTCGCCCTCCTCGCGGCGAAGGCCGGGGAGCCCGCCCCCTCCGTCACGTTCCTCATCGGCGCGGGGCGCG
>CAZNSS010000241.1:0-6202 GCA_964575465.1 uncultured Holophagales bacterium
GCGTCGCGCGCGACCTGACCTCGCGGGGCCGCGACCTCTCGCTCGCCGCCGCGGTCCAGAACGCGCGCGCCGAGGAGACGGCGGCCGCGATGCGCGGCGCCGGCGCGGCGATCGGCTCGCTCCGGGAATCGATGGAGACGCTCGCCGGCGCCGCGGAGAACGCGGGGGCGTCGCTCCACGAGATGACGGCCTCGGTCACGCAGGTCTCCCGGTCGACCTCGGCGCTCCGCTCCTTCGTCGACGAGACCGCGGCCTCCCTCGCCGGGGTCGTCTCCGCCTTCCAGGAAGTCGCGTCGGCGGTCGAGAACCTCTCCGGCCTCGCCGGCGAGACGGCCCGGGCGACGGCCGCCATCCGGGCCTCGACGGCCGAGTCGGACCAGCAGGCGCAGACCGGCGCGCGACTCTCGGAGCGGGTCTCGGCCGCCGTCGTCTCCGGGAAGGCCGCCGTCTCGGGAACGCTCGCCGGGATGCACGAGATCCGCGGCGCGGTCTCGGGCGCGACCGACGCGGCGGCCGTCCTCGCCGAACACTCCGCACGGATCGGCGAGATCCTCCACGCCATCGAGGAGATCGCGGGCGAGACGAACCTCATCGCCCTGAACGCCTCCATCATCGCGGCGCAGGCCGGGGAGAGCGGCCGGACCTTCTCCGTCCTCGCCGACGACATCCGCGACCTCTCCGACCGGACCTCCGTCTCTACGGACGAGGTGCGCGGCCTCGTCTCCTCGGTCAGGAGCGGCGTCGAGGACGTGCGCCACCTCCTCTCGGAGGCGCGGCGGAAGACGGAGGAAGGGGTCGACCTCGCCCAGACCTCGGACGCCACCCTCGACGAGATCGAGAAGCTCGCCCTCGACTCGCGGCACGCCTCGGAGGGGATCGCGCACGCGTCGCTCGCGCAGAGCCGGGAGGCGGCCCGGGTCTCGGAGGCGACCTCCCGGGTCTCCTCGGAGGTCGCCCGGATCTCGGAGGCGACGCGCGGCCAGCTCGAGACGGCCCGGGCCGTGAACGCCCGCGGCGATCGGGTGCGCGATCTCACGGAACAGCTCGCCCGCGCCATGGAGGAGCAGGCCACGGGCGGCCAGACGCTCCTCGGCTCCATGGAGAGGGTCACCTCCACCGTCGACGCCATCGCCGAGGCGACCGTCACCCTCGCCGACGGGTCGTCGGCGGTCGTGAGGTCGATGGACGAGATCCGCAGGGCCGCGGAGCGGAACGCCTACGCGGCGACTTCGATGAACCAGGCCGCCCAGGCGCTCGAGCAGGAGTCGCTCCTCCTCCGCTCACGATCCTCGCTCTTCCGCCTCCCGTCGCCCGTCCCCGGCGGCCGCGTCCGCGCCGCGCTCCGCTACCTCGACGAGGAGAACTTCGACCCTGCGTTCTGCCAGACCGTCCCGCAGGCGATCCTCGTGAGGACGTGGGGCGAAGGTCTCGTCCGGTTCGGCGAAGGGACGCGAATCCTCCCCGAGCTGGCGGAACGCTGGGAGATCGACCTGTCCGGGACCCTCTACACGTTCCACCTCCGGCGGGGAGTCCGCTGGCACGAGGGAGGGACGCTCGCGGCGGCCGACGTGAAGGCCTCGCTCGAGCGATACCTCTCTCCGGCGACGGCGGCCCCCCTGGCGTCCCTCTTCGACGGGATCGAAGGGTACGAGGACTTCCGGGCGGGCCGGACGCCCGGCGTCGCCGGGCTCGAGGCCCCGTCCGGCGCCCTCTTCCGCGTCCGCCTCGCGCGCCCCGTCCCCTTCTTCCTCCAGCTCCTCACCCTTCCGGACATCACCGTCCTTCCCCCGTCGCTCCTCGCCGACGCAGCTCGAGCGCGGCGGGCCCCGTTCGGGACCGGACCCTTCGTCTCGAAGGAGATCTCGTTCGGGAAGGTGGCCCGCTTCGACCGCTCCGATTCCTACTGGGACCGGGCGCGCATCGCGCTCGACGGAGTCGACCTCGACCTGACGGAGGACTCGGAGGCGGGGGTCTTCCAGCGCTTCCTCGAAGGGCAGCTCGACGTCGTCTGGGACATCCCCTACCCGGAAGCGGCCCGGCTCATGGCCGACCCGGAGTGGCGCCCCTACATCGACTCCTCGGTCCAGCTCCACACCTCGTTCCTCGTCCTCCGTTGCGACCGGGCGCCCCTCGACGACGTCCGGGTCCGCCGCGCCCTGAACCACGCCGTCGACAGGGCCGCCCTGAACGAGCGGACGTTCGCCGGGCTGACGGTGCCGGCCGCGTCGATCCTGCCGCCGCATCTCTCCGGGCACGACCCGGCCCTCCGGCCTTACCGTCACGACCCGGAGCGTGCGAAGGTTCTCCTCGCCGAGGCCGGGCTCGTCGACGGCCTGACGCTCTCGGCCTGGCTCAGCCCGAAGGACGCCCGCGACCCCCTGAACCCGCTCCCCACGATCGCCACGCAGCTGGAGGCCGTCGGGGTACGGATCGCCCTCGAGGTCCTGCCCGGGGAGGAGATGTCGGCCCGGATTCGGAACGGGATCTTCCCCGACGTGAAGCTGTCACGCTGGTTCGCCGACTTTCCCGACCCCGACACCTTCTTCAGCTCGCTCTTCTACTCGAAGACCGAGGACGTCCTCGACGGGGGCTTCCGAAACGCCGAGGTCGACCGCCTCGTCGAGAAGGGCGCCCGCCTCCTCGACGCGGCCGAGCGCGAGGCCGTCTACCGCGAGCTGAACCGGCTCGTGCAATCCCAGGCTCCCGTGGTCTTCCTCTTCCACAACCGCGGCTTCGTCGTCCAGCGGCCTCGCCTCCGGGGCGTCCAGGCGCACCTCCTTCCCCCTCCCGTGCGCTGGAACGACCTCTGGCTCGAGCCCTGACGCGGGCGGGGGAGACCCCGCCACGGGCCTCCCCGCGTCGCCTGTGGCGCCCGACCTGCCTCCCTCGGAGCCGGAAAAGACGAACGGCCCGGATCGCCCCGAGGGGCGAGCCGGGCCGCGCCGGTCCGGGACCGTGGGGAATCAGGAACCGAAGCTGGAGACCGCCTCGGCCTCGTTCGGGTAGACGTCGAAGACCGTGATGAGCTGCGTGACGGTCAGGACGTCGCTGATCTTCGCAGGGAGGTTCATGAGCTTCATCTTCGCCCCCTTGTGGGTGGCGGTGGTGTAGCAGCCGACGAGCTCGCCGACGCCGGAGGAGTCGATCGTCGTCACGCCGGACATGTCGACGACGAGCTTGCGCGCGCCCTCGTTGAGGACGGCGTGGATCGCCTCCCTCATCTGGAGGTCCCCCGCGCCGATCGTGATCTTCCCCTTGAGCTCGACGACGGTGATGTCGCCGATCTTGCGGACGCTGGCGTTCTTGTTCATTCGTTCTCTCCCTTCGCGTTACCGCGCTTGCTGAGGTCCTTTCGCATGGTCAGGACGGTCCCGCCCCCTTCTCCCCGGGAGAAGGCGACGTCGTCCATGAAAGTCCGGATGTAGAAGATGCCCCTTCCGGAGGTCTTCATCTGGTTCTCAGGCGCCAGAGGGTCGGAGATGCGCTCCGGATCGAAGCCGCCCCCCTCGTCGCCGATGACGATCGTCAGGTCGTTGCCGACGCCGTCGAACTTCAGAAGGACCCGCTTGTCGGGGTCGAGCCGGTTGCCGTGCTTCACCGCGTTCGCGACGGCCTCGCGCAGGGCCATCCCGATCCAGTGCTCCATCTCGGAGTCGATGCCCCGCTGTCGGCAGACGTGCGCGAGCGCGGCTTGCGCCAGCTCGATGTTCTCGTAGCGGCTCGAAAGCCAGAGGACGATAAGGCCAGGCGAAGGTGCGGTCATCGTGTCGTTCAGCTCGCACGACGCACGAGGCCCGGGAGTCACGGGAGGAGACCCTGCCCTGCTAAGCTGCTCCCCCATGTTTGCGCCCGTACCCTGCGACGACGTCGCCGCGATGATACGCGACCGCCGGCGACGGCGTCCACTCGCAGCGCCCGTCCTCGTCCTGCTCGCGCTCCTCGCCCCGCCCGCGGCCGGCGCGGAGGAGGCCACCCTCCTCGCGGCCCGGGTCGCCAGGGCCCAGAAGCTCGTCGAGAAAGTCCGGGGGGTGACGTTCCGCGCCCCGGTCTCCTCCGCGCTCCTGCCCGAAAAGGAGCTGGACGCGGTCCTCGGCCGGAAGCTCGTCGAGGATCTGCCGGTGCCGTTCGAGACGTACGCCGCCTCCCTCGTCTCTATCGGCCTCGTCGACCCCACCCCCGACCTCTTCGCGCGGCTCAGGCGCCTCTACACGCGCCAGGTCGTCGGCTTCTACGACCCGGCCGAGAAGCGGTTCTTCGTCGTCCCCGAGAGGTCCGGCGACGCCGCGGGACCGGCGGGCGACCTGATGGAACAGCTCCTCCTCGCGCACGAGCTGACCCACGCCCTGCAGGACCAGCGCCTCGACCTCGACCGCCGGATGCGGGACCTGAAGGACTCGACCGACGCGCTCCTCGCCCTCCAGGCATTTCTCGAGGGGGAAGCGACGGTCCTGATGACGGACGCCCTCGTGGAGAGCGTTTCTCCGGAAGGCCGCGCCTCCATCGGAAGCGACCCTCTCGGCCAGATCCTCTCCGGTCTCGACAGCTCGTCCGCCGTGGAGGGCGCCGAGGGCGTACCCGAGTTCTTCGTGAAGGAGCTCGTCTTCCCCTACTCCGCCGGCACGGCCTGGGTGAGGCAGAAAAGGAAGGAAGGCGGATGGGCCGCGGTCGACGCGGCGTACCGCCACCTCCCCTCGACGACCCGCGAGATTCTCCGGCCCGGCACGCCGCTCGCGCCCCGGAAGCGACTCGCCCTGTCCGACCGGCCGGGCCCCGGCAGCCTTCCCGCGGCGGCAGGCGCGACCTGGTCCGACACGCTCGGCGAGTGGGTTCTCGGGGTCCTCCTCGAGCGGGCGGGCGCCGGCGAGGCCGCGAAGGACGCGGCGGCGGCCTGGCAGGACGATCGCGCGCTCTTCTGGGCCCCAGGTGGGGCGGCGCCCGGTGCCGCGGTCGCCTTCCTCTGGCGGATCCGGACCGCGACCCCCGCAGGGGCCAGGCGCATCGCCGCGCTCCTCTCTCCCCTCTACGCGACGCGTCCCGCGGGGGAGAAGCCGACCGTGACGACCCGGGGCGACGTCGTCGAGATCGCGCTCCCGGCTCCCCCGTTGCCCGGCTGACCGCTCGCTCAGCCCGGAATCAGCCGGACCGCCGACGGGAGGATCAGGAGGAGCTGGACGCCGTTGAAGACGCCGTGGGCGACCATCGGCGCCACGATGGAGCCTGTCCGCTCGAACGTCACGGCGAGCGTCGCGGTGATCGCGAGAAGGCCGACGAAGAAGAGCGGGTCCCCGTAGCCCCCGTGGGAGACGAGGAAGAGGATCGAGGCCGGCACGGCGCCGATCCTCCGCTGGAGGAAGCTCCGGAAGAAGGCCTCCTCGACCGTCATCGCGGCCGCGACGAGGACGAGGCGGCTCCCGAACGGCTGGCTCGCGAGCCAGCGGACGAGCGGCGGTATCGGCCGGACCTCCTCGAGGCCGGCGAAGCGCAGGATCCCCAGGACGATGAGGCCCGCGGCGACCGTCAGTCCCCAGCCGGCCAGCCCGATCCCCACCCCGAGCTTCGCCTGGCCCGCCGGGTCGGGGGTCGAAAGGGCGAGGAACTCCCGAAGCGGCGGGCGCCCCGACAGGAGCCACCAGACGAGCAGGAAGAGGGCGAGGAGCTGCTGGAGCGCGAGGATCGACGGAAGGCTGAGACGTCTCGGGTCGATCGGCCGGCCGAGCGAGAAGGCCGGGAGGATCGTCGTGGCCGCGAGCGTGACGCCGAGCGACACGAGGGCCCCCGCCCTTCGCCGCTCGCCGGCGAACGTGTCGCGGCGGAAGCAGCCCCGGCGCGCTGCCACGACGACGATCGACGCGACCATCGGCAGGGCCACGCCCAGCAGGAGGAAGAGGTCGACGGTCTTCAACCGGGCCTCATGCCTCGGAGGCTCCCGGGAGGCGGCGAAGCGGACGAGGGGGCGATGGGTCGGAAGGGGCGTTCATCCCGCGGACGGCAGAGTCTAGCAGGGGGCTGGAACGGCGGCCGGACCAGAGCGGCTCGCCCTCGTCCCGCGTTCTGCCGGATCCGGTCCCGCCGCCCGCTTCGTCTCCGCCCGCGCGAAGCGCGCCCGAGCGGATCGTGGGTGGGGGACGGCGGGTCGGGGATCTTTCGAAATGGCGGGGCCGACGGGGCTCGAACCCGCGACCTCAGGCGTGACAGGCCTGCG
>CAZNSS010000242.1:0-2247 GCA_964575465.1 uncultured Holophagales bacterium
CGGCGAGGCCGAACCCGAGCGCCGCCGCCGAGGCGCGCGCCGCGCGGTAGAGCTCCAGCGACTCCGGCGTCGGCTCCATCGGCGGGCGCGAGACGAGCGTCTCCACGTCGACGCCGACCCGGGTGTCGGACGTCCCGTAGGCCCCGAGGCCCTCGCGCACCCGCTCCCCCTCGGCCGCCGTCCAGAAGCGCACGTCGACCGTCAGCTCCGCATCGGCAGGGACCACGTTCTTCGCGCTCCCTGAAGCCGCGAGCGTCGGGACGACCGTCGTGCCGGCCTCGCGGTCGGAGAAGCCTTCGGCACGGAGCGCGAAGCGGGCCATCTCGAGGAGCGCCGAGGCGCCCTTCTCGGGCTCCAGCCCCGCGTGTGCCGGGATGCCCCGGAAGCGCGCCGTCGTCAGGCCGATCCCCTTGCGGGCCACCTTCGCCGCGCCCCCGTCGCCCGACGGCTCGAGGACGAAGACCCTCTCCCTCCGCCGCGCCTCCTCGAGAATCCGCTCCCTCGAGGCGTCGCTCCCCACCTCCTCGTCGGTCGTCAGGAGGAGCGTGACACCGCGCGCCGGGACGATGGCCCCTTCGCCCGCCGCCGCGAGGACGGCGAGGAGGATCGCGAGCCCCGCCTTCATGTCGAAGACGCCCGGCCCCGTTGCGAGGTTCCCGCCGGCGTGGAACGGCTGCACCGCGAGCGTGCCGACGGGCCAGACCGTGTCGAGGTGCCCGAGGAGAAGGGTCCCGCCCCTCTCCGGCCCGAGACGCGCGGCGACGCCGTCGCCCCGCCCCTCGAACGCGACACGCTCCGCCGGCACGCCCGATTCCGCGAGGCGGCCGAGGACCCACTCGGAGAGCGCGGTCACGGCCGCCGCGTCGGACGACGGGCTCTCGCGGACGACGAGGGCCTCGAGGTCGCGGACCATCGCCTCCTGGCGGGCCGCGAAGTACGCGAGGAGCTCGCCCGGGCGGCCGGCCTCGGTCACGGCCTCAGCTCCACCGTCTCGAGCGTGAATCGGGAGAGGACGTCGCGTCTCACCTCGACGCCGATGCCGGGGCCCTGCGGCACCGGCATCAGGCCGCCCGAAGCTTCGGGCCGTGGCTCGACGACGTCCTCCGCGAAGTACCGTGACGACGAGGACGTGTCGCCCGGCTTCGAGAACCCGGGGAGGGCCGCCGCGGCGATGTTGTGGGCGCGCCCCACGCCCGACTCCAGCATCCCGCCGCACCAGAGCGGGATCCCCGCCGCCGTCGCGACCTCGTGGATCCGGAGCGCCTCGCCGTGCCCGCCGACGCGCCCGATCTTCACGTTGATGACGCGGCACGCGCCGAGCGCGATCGCCGCCGCCGCGTCGGCGGCCGACCGGATCGACTCGTCGAGGCAGATCGGGGTCGCGAGCCTCTTCGCGAGCGCGGCGTGGTCGACGAGGTCCTCGTGGTGGAGCGGCTGCTCGACGTAGTCGAGCCCGTACGCGTCGAGCGCGAGGAGCGGCGCCGCCGTCGCCAGCGTGTAGGCCGCGTTCGCGTCCACCGTGAGTGGCAGGTCGGGAAACGACTCCCGCGTCGCGGCGACCCGGTCCACGTCGGCCCCCGGCTCGATCTTGAGCTTGATCCGCCGGTACCCCTCGGCGACGTGCCGCCGAACGACCTCGACCGTCTCCGCCGCATTCGCCTGCAGGCCGAGGGAGACCCCCACCTCGATCGCCGGGCGCGTCCCTCCGAGACTCCTCGCCAGGGAGACCCCGTCCGCCCGCGCGAAGAGGTCGCGGAGGGCCGTCTCGAGAGCCCCCTTCGCCATCCGGTTCCCGCGGACCCGGATGGCGAGAGCGTCGAACTCGGCGGCGCGATCGAGGTCGCGGCCGAGGACGAGCGGCGCGAGGAACAGCGACAGGGCCGATCGGGCCGAGTCGATCGTCTCGGGGGAGAAGAAGGGCCCCGTCTCGGCGACGCACTCGCCCCACCCGCAGAGCCCCCCGGACCGCACCTCCACGAGGAGGAACCGCTTCACCGCCGTCTCGCCGAACGACGTCCGGAACCGGAACTTCAGGGGCATCTCGACGAGACGAAGGACGACCTGCTCGATCCGCACGCGTGCACCCCCTCGGCCGATCGTAGCGGGACAGCGCGTCCACCGGGGCTCCCCCCCGACGGGGGTCTGGTCTGCACTCTACACTCTGCTCGGCAGCAGAGTGTAGAATGCAGACCAGACCCCATTCACCACGCCTCCCGAGACTCGTTCTCCAGGGGTGTTTGACAGGGT
>CAZNSS010000242.1:2347-6154 GCA_964575465.1 uncultured Holophagales bacterium
AGACCCCATTCACCACGCCTCCCGAGACTCGTTCTCCAGGGGTGTTTGACAGGGTCGCGTTGCGGAAATAGCATCAAAGGTTTTGAGGCTGAACGGGTTCCCCGCTCTGCTTCCACCGAAGAGACCGCATGAAGAGCCCCTCCGCCTCCCGTGCCGCCCGGGGGGTCGCAACGCCCCTCACGCTGCTCGTCCTCCTCTCCGCCTGCGGCCCGAGAGCCCCCGAGGCCCCGAAGGCCCCGTCCGGGCCCCCGGGGAAGCTCGGCACGGCGGTGGTGGCGGGCCGCGTCACGCTCACCGGGACGCCCCCCGCGAACGAGAAGGTGGCGATGACGACGGACCCGTTCTGCGCCGGGGCCCACCCGGGAGAGACGGAGCTGCCGGCGTACGCCGTCGGGGCGGAGGGCGCGCTCGCGAACGTCCTCGTCCGCGTCACCTCGGGCGTCACCGGGGTCTACACCGCGCCCCCCGGGGCGAGGCAGCTCGACCAGAAAGGCTGCGCCTTCTCGCCGCGAGTCCTGGCGCTCATGACGGGGCAGCCGCTCGACGTCGTCTCGTCCGACGCGACGCTCCACAACGTCCACGCCGCGGCGAAGGAGA
The DNA here is from genome assembly GCA_964575465.1 of uncultured Holophagales bacterium. GTDB lineage: Bacteria > Acidobacteriota > Thermoanaerobaculia > UBA5066 > UBA5066 > UBA5066. The sequence goes on from CAZNSS010000242.1 coordinate 2,945, forward strand.
ACGCCGCGTTCAACCTCGGCATGTCCGCCCCCGGAACGAAATACACCCGCACCTTCACGAAGCCCGAGATCGTCCCCTTCAAGTGCGACGTCCATCCCTGGATGCGCGCCTGGGTCGCGGTCGTTCCGCACCCCTTCTTCGCCGTCACCGGCGATGACGGGCGGTACGAGATCCGCGACCTCCCCGCCGGCACGTACACCGTCGAGGCGTGGCACGAGAAGCTCCCTGCACAGGAGTTCAACGTCACGGTCGCGGACGGCGAGACGAAGAGCCGCGACGTCGCCTTCGACGCCTCGTCCCTCGCAGGCGGTCCGGCGTCGGCCAGCTCCGCGCCCGCCGCCATCGCCCCGTCTCCGAGGCCCGCCTCGCACTCCGGGGTGCCGGCGGGCGCCGCGGGGGAACGATGACTCCGGCCCGCTCCGTCCGCGCCGGGACGCGCGCCGTCGCCGTCTCCGTCTTCCTTCTCCTCGTCGCGGGGGCGCTCGTCACGTCGACCGGTTCCGGCCTCGCCGTCCCCGACTGGCCCCTCTCCTACGGGAAGCTCATGCCACCGATGGTGGGCGGGATCCTGTACGAGCACGGCCACCGGATGATCGCCGCCACCGTCGCGACGATGGTCGGCCTGCAGATCCTCCTCCTCGGTTTCGGCCGCACCGACCGGACGACCTTCCGCCTCGGCCTCGCCGCTTTCGGCGCGATCCTGGCCCAGGCGGTCCTCGGAGGGATCACCGTCCTCTTCCTCCTCCCGCCCGCCGTCTCCTCGGCGCACGCCGGGCTCGCGCAGATCGTCTTTGCCCTCACCGCCACGATCGCGCTCCGAACGTCGCTCTTCTGGCGCCGCTTCGCGGAGGAGGCGACCCGCGCCGCCACCGGCGGGGACGCCCTCGCGAAGGCCTCCCGCCTCGCGCCCTGGGCCGCCGGGGCGAGCTACGTCCAGATTCTCCTCGGCGCCATCGTCCGCCACACGGGCGCCGGCCTCGCGATCCCCGACTGGCCCCTCTCGTTCGGCAGGCTCGTCCCCTCGGGCGTCGAGTGGGCCGCGAACGGCGTCTTCGCGCAGTTCGTCCACCGGACGTTCGCGTGGGTCGTGGTCGCCCTCGTCGTCGCGGCGGCGCTCGCCCTGCGGAAGCTCGGTGGCGTCCCCGGCCTCCGGTCGCTCTCGACGCTCTGGCTCGTCCTCCTCGCCGTGCAGGTGACGCTCGGCGCCACCTCCGTCTGGACGGGGAAGGCCGTCCCGATCACCGCCGCCCACCTCGCCGTCGGAGGCCTCCTCTGGATCACGGGCGTCCTCGCCTCGGTCCTCCTCGCGCGCCTCCAGGCGCTCTCGACGGCCCCGGCGACCACCGCGGCCGGAGCCGGCGAGACGGCTCCCGTCCCCGCATGAAGCAGCACGCCGGTCAGTACGTCCGGGACCTCCTCGAGCTGACGAAGCCGCGGATCACGGTCTTCGTCGTCCTCACCGCGTTCCTCGGCTTCGCGGCCGGGACGGAGGGTCCGCTCGCGGGGATCGACGCGCTCCTCCTCCTCCACACGCTCCTCGGCACGGCCCTCGTTGCCTCGGGAACGAGCGCCTTCAACGAAATCGCCGAGGTCGACCTCGACCGTCGGATGGCGCGCACCGCGACGCGTCCCCTCCCGGCCGGACGCCTCCCGCTCGCCGGCGCGATCGCCTTCGCCCTCGTCCTCTCGCTCCTCGGCGTCGGAGAGCTCTGGCTCTACGCGAACGGCGTCACGGCGTTCCTCGCGGCCCTCACGCTGACGAGCTACGTGTTCGTCTACACGCCGATGAAGACCCGCTCGCCCCTCTCGACGATCGTCGGTGCGATCCCCGGCGCCCTCCCGCCGCTCGGCGGCTACACCGCCGCCGCGGGCGCGGTCGGCGCGCCCGGCCTCGCCCTCTTCGGCATCCTCTTCCTCTGGCAGATGCCTCACTTCTACGCCATCGGCTGGAGGCACCGCGGGGACTACGGCGCGGCCGGGTTCCGGATCCTCTCGACGGTCGACCCCACGGGGCGCAGCTCGGCGCGCCACGCCCTCGCCTTCGGCCTTCTGCTCGTCCCGGTCAGCGTCCTCCCGACGCTCCTCGGGACGGCCGGGCTCGTCTACGGGGCCGGCGCGCTCCTCCTCTCCGCCTGGTTCGCGGGGACGGCGGTCCGCTTCTTCCGGGAAACGACCGACGCGGCGGCGAAGTCGATGTTCCTCGCCTCCATCGCCTGGCTCCCGGCGATCGTCGTCCTCCTCCTCGCCGACCGCGTCGCGGGCGGATGAGCGCCGCCCCCCTCGTCGCGGTCGAGGGGCTCAGCCGGACCTACGGCGAACGCCTCGCGCTCGACCGCGTCTCCTTCGACGTCCCGGCCGGAGAGCTCTTCGCCCTGCTCGGGCCGAACGGCGGCGGCAAGACGACGCTCTTCAAGCTCCTCTCCACGCTCCTCCCGCCGTCGGCCGGGACCTTCCGCGTCGACGGCCTCTCTCCCGACGGCTCCCTCCGCGAGCTCCGCCGGCGCCTCGGCGTCGTCTTCCAGACGCCGAGTCTCGACCGGAAGCTGACCGTCCTCGAGAGCCTCCTCGTCCACGGGGCCGTGCTCGGCCTCGGCGGCCGCGCCCTGCCGGCGCGAGCGGGCGAGCTCCTCGGGCTGATGGGCGTCGCCGACCGCGCGCGCGACCTCGTCGAGACGCTCTCCGGGGGCCTCGCCCGCCGCGTGGAGATCGCCAAGGCGCTCCTCCACGCCCCGAAGGTCCTCCTCCTCGACGAGCCCTCCACCGGCCTCGACCCGCTCGCGCGCCGGAGCCTGCGCGCGCTCCTCGCCGAGCTCGCGCGCGCCGGGACGACCGTCCTCCTGACGACGCACCTCTTCGACGAGGCCGAGGAGGCGGGGCGGATCGGCATCCTCGACCGCGGGCGCCTCGTCGCCCTCGGCTCCCCGTCCGCCCTCAAGCGCGAGGTGGGAGGCGACGTCCTCGTTCTCTCGACGGCGACGGACGAGGAGGCCGGGCGGCTCGCCGCCGACGTCGCCGCGCTTCTCGGGTCGGGCCCCCTGTCGGCGCACGGCCCGCAGCCGGGGCGCGTCCGCATCGCGGCCCTTGGCATGAAACGCGTGGGCGTAGGGGCCGGTATGAATCTCGCAAACCCGGGCGCCGACACGGGCCGCTGCATCCACCTGATGCAATTCGGCATCGATGAAGACGCTGGTGACAATACCGGCATCGGCC